>JBDUDE010000325.1:0-3236 GCA_040003105.1 Mucilaginibacter sp.
AGCAAGCTGACCGTAAATCCATTTATTGATTTTGCCGTAACCAGCATAACCAGCAACCCGGCCGGCATCACCATAAAAAATATTGCACATAAGGTGGGCTATTCGTCAAAGCACCTGATAAACATCTTCAGCAACCATGTGGGCGTTAACCCAAAGGCTTTTTTACGGATTATCCGCTTTCAAAAAGCAGTGCAGGAAATTGAAACAAACGGCAACATCAACTGGATACAACTGGCACACGATTGCGGTTACTACGACCAGGCCCACTTAATTGTTAACTTTAAAGAGTTCTCGGGCTTTACTCCGCTGGAATATGTGCAGGCAAAAGGCACCGATCCCTGGTTAAATTACGTGCCGGTAGGATAGGTAAATTTTTTCCAATACGGCTATTAAACTAAACTGTTTCTTTACAGCTAAAACTTGACAGATGAAAAAGAATAAAAACATACTGCTGTTAATTGCAGGTTTTGTGGTTTGCTTTATTGCATTTACAGCGTTTTCAAAAAGAGATGGGCCTGCTGCCCAGCTTATTGGTGAATGGCGCAATGTATATGTAAAAGTCATCATCCATAATAATACAAAACCCGCTGCCACAATGGAGGCCGACAGCACCAACTGGGAGGCCCGGCTGGGGATTAAACCCATCCGCACACACTTTATGGAAGACGGGACCTATTACGCTGAATACCGCAACGCAAAGGACAGCCTGGCTAGGCGCCCCGCCGGAACCTGGACGCTGAAAGGCGATTCACTTACTATGGCGCAGCTAACACCCGATAAGTCCACTTTAACGGTGCACATGAAAATTAATGGCGACCATGCAACATTCCATGGCATGATTGACTTTGATGGCGAGGGCATTGCGAATGACGAGTATTTTGGGGTGCAGAAGAAGTTTAAGTAGAGCATGGTGAACCTTTAGATTTGACAATTTTCAAAAAGTTGTCAAAACAGGTATCTCAAAAAAGAATACCGACCCTTTGCCCCGCTCGCTTTCAACCCAAAGTTTGCCTTTATGGCGATTTATAATTTCCCGGCTGATAAACAGGCCGATACCAAGGCCCGATATATGGGCCGCCATATCCTCAACCCGGTAAAAACGGTTAAAAATACGTTCCTGCTGGGCGGGGGTTATCCCTAACCCAAAATCCTGTACGGTAACAAGGGCTTTGTTATCATTTACCGAAACGGAAACATTAACAAGGCTGGCACCCGGCGAATATTTTATTGCGTTTGAAAGCAGGTTGATAATTACCTGCTCAACGCGCTGCCTGTCGGCAGTAATCATCAGCTTATCGATACTTGCATCCAGCACGATGCGATGACTGTTGGCCGAATACTGCATTATTTCGATAACTTCTTTTATCAGCAACAGCAAATCAAACCCGGTGAACGAAAGCGGCAGTTGCCCGGTTTCAATTTTAGATACATCCAGCAAATCCGATATCAGGGCCGAAAGCTTATTGATTTGCGACAGGGCCTTTTCAATAAAACTTTTGTTAACATCACCATCAGGCAGGCGGCGGCTTATTATTTGCAGGTACCCGCTAAGGCTGGTTATTGGCGTTTTTAGTTCGTGGCTGGCCAGGCCTATAAAATCGTCCTTTTTGGCGTTTAATTTTTGGATTTCTTCATAAAGCTTAGCGTTTTCGAGCGCAATTGCGGCTTGCTTGGCCACGCTTTCAACCAGGCGCTCGTGGTGACTGGTAAACACCCCGGCCTCCGGATGCCCATAAAACAACCCGCCTATCACCCCACCCGTCTTGCTTATCACGGGCACAGCAAGGTAACTTACTACAGGCAAGTGGCCTTTGGGCATACCAAAACAAGGTGCGTTTTTGCCATAACGCGGATCCTTGGTTATATCATCAACCCTTACGGTTGCTTCGCCGTTAAATGTTGCGGCAAAAACATCAGTGTTGCGCGGCATCCCGAATTTCTCAAATGCTTCTTTTGGAGCACCCGACAAAGTGTACAGCATATACGATTCGCCCCGCTCATCAAGCTTATTATAAAAGAATGCCCCAAACGCCGCACCTGTAACCAGGGTGGTAACATCGGTTACCTGTTGCAATATTTCCTGTACATTAAGGTGCTGCGACACCATTTCGTTAACCCTGTTTAGGGTTTCAAGGTCACTGGCGTACCGTTGCAGGTTTTCTTCGGCTGTTTTTTGCCGCGAAATATTGCGGGCAATTTTTGAAGCGCCAATAATTACACCGCTGTTGTTCTTTATTGGCGATATGGTTAAGGATACCGGTATTTCCTGGCCGCTTTTGTTCATGCGTATGGTTTCAAAATGCTCCACCATTTCGCCCGACCTTATTTTGCCCAATATCAGGTCTTCCTCGCGCCGGCGGTCTTCGGGTATAACAAGTGTTATTGATTTCCCAACCGCTTCGCCCTCCGTATGGCCAAACATTTTAGCTGCCGATTTATTCCACGTGGTTATAATGCCGTCGAGGGTTTTGCTTACTATTGCGTCTTCTGACGATTCGATTATTGCTGCAAGCATCGCTTGTTTGGCTTCGCCGCTGCGCTGTTCGGTAACATCTATAAGCGTATTTACGGCGCCAACAATTTCGCCGGCATCGTTAAAGGCAGGTACCGGGTAAGGCAAAACGTTTAGCCTTGTACCATCAGGCCGCTCAATTAGTATTTCTTCGCCCTCAATGGGCACGCCTTCTTTTAAAGTACGGGCCATAGGGCAGTTGTCAAGGTCCAAAGGCTCGCCGTTAGGATGAAATATCTTCCACGACCCGCACCACAAATCTTTCCCGATTTCAGGAGTGCGGCCCCAAAGCTTTACAGCAGCCTGGTTAAATGATGTAATATAGCCTTCGCTGTTGCAGGTATAAACGGCAACAGGCAGGTTATCAAAAACCTGGCCCGTAAGCTGATTAAAAAGACCCGGCGCTTTTTCGGCCCGCAGTTGACCGGTTTCCTGAACCCCCATATTATTGTAACTTACTTAACCCACAAGCATTCCTAAATGTTTTAAAAAAAAACATTTGCAAGCTACCAAATATTAGCCCTTAATTCGGGATTAGTAAAACAGCCACTAAATAACCTATGCCAAAAAGCCTTCCCGGAATCGCCAGGGAGGCCTCACCTCTTTTCTCACATTCCTCTTTCAGGATTAGAAGGTTACTATTTGTTTTACAGTCTCAATAAACTCGTTAATCTCATCAACCGTGTTATAATAGTGGGGCGAAGCCCGGATGGCCCATGCCACG
>JBDUDE010000558.1:0-3235 GCA_040003105.1 Mucilaginibacter sp.
ATATATAAGGAGTGGGGAATTGTAGAAACGCAGTCGCCGGAGCATAAGGCCTGGGGTTACCGCTTTTACCCGGGCAAGGTTAAGGGCGAAGGCTTGTTTGCCGCGTGCTTAAAAAAGAAGGAACCGGCTGATGAATTACCAATGGCTAAAACCAGGGGCCATCAGAAGCTGGCCCTGCAGGAAATTGAGTTGATAAAGAAATACATTATTGAGCCCGACGCCTTTTATTATAATAAGGTGAACGATGACTGGCTGGCGATAAGCCGCGAGCACAAAGAAAGCCTGGACACTTTGCAGCGACACCTATATATAAAGAAGTCGGGCGTGCGGATTGGGAAGCTGATGGGTAATGATTTGATACCCGACCATGAACTGGCATTAAGCATATATATTAATAAGGATAAGGTACTGCAAACTGAACTAAACCTTAACCAGGCCATCCAATACCTGCGACGGGATAGCATCGACATAAATATAGCCGCTAAAGGCTGGAGTTTGATGAATTTTGAAGGACAGGCTTTGGGGTGGGCTAAGCTGCTGCCGAACAGGATCAATAATTACTTTCCGAAGGAACTGAGGATATTGGCTAGCCCCCCGGCCCCCTGAAGGGGGAGTTTGATTAGCATAGCGGGTTATTTTAAATTACCGCAATACACTCAATCGAAATCAAAATCCCACCCGGAAAGGGCATTACCTGTGGCCCGCTACGGGCTGGCGTAACATTTGGGAAGAAACTGGCATAGGCCCTGTTGCTAATGGAAAAATCCGGATCAGCCCCTGCAACCATAAACATGGTTATCTTCACCACCTTATCCATCGAGCTGCCCACATCCTCTAAAATAGTTTTAATATTTTTATAGGCTTGCGTAATCTGCGCCTCGTAACCACCCTCGACAAGTTTACCTGTAGTTATATCGACTCCTGTAGTGCCTGATACAAAAACAAAATTGCCGGCAATTACTGCCTGCGGCACAAATGCATTAGGGCGCGGGGCATTGGGGGTGTGAAAAACTTCAGGTTCCATTGAAGATTCAGTATTTATTGTGGTTGTAAAAGTATATAAAATTGCGACTTGCTATCCCTACATCAAAACAAAATACAATAAGCCTTTAAAGACGCAAAGAATGGCATCTCCAAATGGCCTATTATAAAGCTGATTTATTTCGTTTTCTTCTCGTAACTCTTCGGGTCAAGCGCTTCGGGCGACCAATTCTTAAAAAACTCCATCACTTTTTCTTTGCTGTGGCCCTTGCCTTCTTCCAGGTAACCTGAGTTTTGAGTATGCAAGCGGTTGCCTTTATCATCCAGCACTATAAATACCGGGAAACCAAAGCGCTGCGGGTAGCCAAGCTCGGCAAGCAGCTTTTCGTTCTCGTTTTCGGGGCTGTAGTTTACGTGTACAATTACATAATTGGCGCGCGCGTATTTATCCAGTTCTGGGTCGTGGGTAACCAAATCATTAAAACGGATGCACCAGATACACCAGTTCCCGCCTATTTGCAGCAGCACATTTTTATGTTGTGCGGCAGCCTGTTTTACAGCATTGGCAATATCGGCCTTGGCATCGGCATTGGGGTGATATAATTTGGCGGTGTCTGTTAACTTAACGGGGTTAGCGGTACCCGGGATTTGCGCATGAGCAGCAAACCCTATAGTGATGAATGCGGCAATAAACAATAGTTTTTTCATACTTGCATTTATGTTGATGTATTGATTTACTAAATTCTGCAAATTAATTGGTTTGTACAAACCTCTAATTTGCCCCTGCGGTCCCATTTTTCCGCCATCGCACCAATGAACCAATGATAACTGAACCAATGACCCAACCTGCCTAAAAATAACGTTTTCAACACCGTTAAATCATTGTAACCTAATTATTTAATCGGCGCTGCACCATAAGGGGGCACCTTCTGCACAGGGTGTGGAAAACTCTGTATTGAATTCCATTGTAATGAGTAATAGCTTTACTTAAAACCCCCAAAGTTTTTTAAACTGACAGTTCTGTTTACTACACACGCATTGATATGGGAGACGACATCTACAAGGAAAAATCAGCCGAAAACAACAAAGGATTAAAAGTTGACAGGTACTTTACCAAAGAAGGGGTAAGCGTTTTTGATTTATTTAATTACGAAAAACGCTCGTCGGTAATCCGCAATCCATCGGGCGACGCCGTGTTTGAAATGAATGATGTGGAAGTGCCTGCAACCTGGAGCCAGGTAGCCACCGACATTTTAGCGCAAAAGTACTTCCGCAAAGCGGGTGTGCCTTTGGCTGATGGCACAACCGGTTCCGAAAAAAGCATCAAACAGGTAGCCAACCGCATGGCCAAATGCTGGAAAGACTGGGGAGTACGTTATAATTACTTTGCCACGCCGGAAGATGCTGATATATTTTATGACGAAATAGTTTATACAATTACCGGGCAATTGGCTGCGCCAAACTCGCCACAATGGTTCAATACAGGGCTGCATAATTCGTATGGTATTACAGGCAAACCGCAGGGGCATTATTTTGTTGACCCGGCTACTGATGAGCTAAGCAAATCAACCTCGGCCTATGAGCGCCCGCAGCCACATGCCTGTTTTATTCTTTCTGTTGACGACGATTTGGTGAACGAAGGCGGTATCATGGATTTATGGGTGCGCGAAGCCAGGATTTTTAAATATGGTTCAGGGGTGGGCACCAACTTCTCGAAAATACGGGGCGATAACGAAAAGCTTGCAGGCGGGGGGTACTCATCGGGCCTGATGTCGTTTTTAAAAATCGGCGACAGGGCAGCCGGGGCAATTAAATCGGGCGGAACAACCCGCCGGGCAGCCAAAATGGTTTGCCTGGATTTAGACCACCCCGAAATTGAAGGTTTTGTAAACTGGAAGGTTGAAGAAGAGAAGAAGGTGGCGGCGTTAATAGCCGCCGGTTACTCGTCCGATTATGAAGGTGAAGCCTATAAAACGGTATCCGGTCAAAATTCAAACAATTCGGTACGTATCCCCAATAGCTTTTTTAAAGCTCTAAAAGAAGGAAAGCCATGGGATTTAACCAGCAGGATGACCGGCAAAGCTATCAAATCGATATCGTCACAAAAATTATGGGACGATATTGCTTTTGCAGCCTGGGCCTGCGCCGACCCCGGTGTGCAGTTCGACAGCACGATAAACGAGTGGCACACCTGTCCCGAAGGCGGCCGCATCAACGCATCGAACCCGTGCTCGGAGTATATGTTTTTGGATAA
>JBDUDE010000353.1:0-3235 GCA_040003105.1 Mucilaginibacter sp.
GGCTTTGTGGCCGAGGTAGAATCAGACGGTTCAACCTTCCTGCGTTTCGGTAACGATTTGCAGGGGATGCGGCCAATAGCCGGTAGCCGGTTTGCAGCCAATTACCGCATAGGAAACGGCACTGCTGGTAATGTTGGGGCAAATTCATTGGCCTACCTTGTTACCCGTGATACGGCTGTTTTAACGCACGTGCAAGCTGTAGCAAACCCAATGCCCGCCCAGGGCGGCGTTGAGCCCGAGAGCATTGAGCAGGCAAGGCAAAATGCACCGCAAGCCTTCCGCACCCAGGAACGGGCGGTTACTGCTGACGACTACGCCAGTTTTGCAGAAAAATATAACCCCAACATACAGGAAGCTGTTTGCACGTTCAGGTGGACAGGCAGCTGGCGGACAGCATTTGTGAGCGTTGACCCAACGCCTGTACTAAAAGTGGATGATGATTTTAAAACAGGATTGCTCAGCAGCCTGGAGCCTTACCGTATGGCTGGTATGGACCTTGATGTTGACGGACCGGTGTATGTATCGCTAGAAATAAATATGACGGTGTGCGTTACCGCCGGATACTTTGCCAATGATGTTAAAGCAGCCTTGCTTAATGTGTTCAGCAACAGGAAGCTATCCAACGGAAAAACAGGCGTATTTTATCCTGATAATTTCTCTTTCGGGCAAACGGTGTACCTCAGCCCCTTATATGCTGCTGCGCAGGATGTACCAGGCGTTGACTTTGTGCAGATAACAGCCTTCAGGCGGCAGGATGATGTTACCAGCAATGGTATTCCTGATGGCAAGCTGGAACTAAACCGGCTTGAGATTGCGCGCCTGGATAATGACCCTAACTTCCCCGACCGGGGTATTTTTAAACTGACTTTGAACGGTGGAAAATGAGTAATTCAAATACCTGCAATTGTTGTGAAGGGCTAACAACCGAAACGCCGGGTGTGGTAACCAACCGCCCCGGACTGAACGCGGTAGCTTACCGGGTAGGCACCCAGCCTTTGTTTAAAGAAAGCATGCTGGCCCAATTGTCGACCTCAAAACAGCCGTCGCTGTACCCCTTAACAACCCGCAATAACGATGATTTTAGCATCGCCCTGCTGGATGCCTGGGCAATGGTTGCCGATATACTTACCTTTTATCAAGAAAGGATTGCCAATGAATCGTACCTGAGAACCGCTACCGAACGAATGTCAGTACTGGAACTGGCAAGGCTGATCGGTTATGAATTTCAGCCGGGGCTGGCAGCGGGAACTTACTTAAGTTTCATCATTAATTCATCGTTACCGGTGCCGGGCCAGGCGGCTATCGCCCGGATGCCGGTGGTGCAGGTTAACACTGGTACAAAAGTGCAAAGCGTACCAACTCCCGGCGAACAGGCGCAAACGTTTGAAACCGTTGAGGATATCGAAGCCCGTGTAGAATGGAACGCCATACTGCCTCGGCTCACCAAAAAACAAGCCCTCGGCACCGACAGTAATACCATACTGTTAAGCGGCATATCAACCGTACTGAATCCCGGCGACACCCTGTTAATAAAAAGCAGCGCAGCAAGTAAAATAAGAAAAGTGCTATCGGCATTCGCCGACCCCAAGGCGAATACCACGCTGGTTACCCTGGCGGCACAATCTCCGGCCGGCAGCGATGTAGGAACCATTGCCGCAGTAAGTGTTGGGATTGGCAAGATAAATTCCTTCCCGGCGAATACTCCACTTAGCGAAGCGGTTATAAAACAAATTATCGCAATGAACTGGGCAGCCGAAGACCTGCTTACGGTGGTTGGTGTGCAAAAATGGTCGATGAATGATTTGGCTTTGGGGATTGCAAATGTGCTGGCGCAACCATCGGCCAGCGATACGCAGGTTTTTGTGATGCGACAGCGCGCTTTCATATTTGGGTACAACGCGCCGCTGCAGGTTACCTACGACCAAGGACAACCCAAAGTGCCAAGCCTGTGGCAGGATTGGACGCTTAACGAGTCGGCAAGCACAATTTATTTAGATAGTGGCTACGATAAAATATTACCCGGAAGCTATATCGCTGTACAGGAACCCGGCTATTCAATTGAAGAAGCTAAAGTGGCCCAGGTTAAGCAGGCGAACGTAGCCTCGAGAAGTGAATATGGCATAAATGCAAAAACCACCACCCTGACACTTGCAAACAATTTACAATGGTGGAACAACGACCCCAATACGGCGCAGCTGCTGGGCCTGATCCGGCAAATTACCGTATACGCCCAAAGCGAAGAGCTCGTTTTAGCCGATGTACCCATACCCGATGCCATTTCCGGAAACCATGTTACCCTCGGCAGCTTCCTGCCTGAATTAAGTGTTGGCCAAAACGCCATACTGGCCGGCAACAGGGATGATTTACCCGGCACCATTGCCAGTGAACTGATCACCCTAAAAAAAGTAACCATTGAGCAGGGCTTAACCAAATTGGTTTTTGTTAGTTCCTTAGCTTATTCGTACACCAGGAGTTCGGTAAGCATAAACGCCAACGTAGCTGCTGCAACACATGGCGAATCGGTTTTGGAAACACTGGGCAGCGGCGATGCTACGCAGATGTTCCAGCAATTTACCTTAAAGCAACCACCGCTAACCTATACCAGCTCAGAAAGCGCAAACGGTGTGACTACTACACTGGAGATAAGGGTGAACGATTTGTTGTGGAAAGAAGTGCCTTATTTTTACCTGCACGGCCCCAACGAAAAGATTTACATAACCCGCCTTGACGACGTCGGCAATACCACCGTAATATTTGGCGATGGCATTACGGGATCGCGATTGCCTTCGGGAATAAGCAATATAAAAGCTACGTATCGCAAGGGGATAGGGCTGGAGGGCCTGGTTGGAGCCAACCAATTGACACAAATGCTGAATGCCCCGGCGGGTGTTAAATCGGTAAACAACCCGATTGCCGCCAAAGGTGCTGCCGACCCCGAAACTATTAAAGACGCCCGCGGAAATGCCACATTGCCAATAATGACGCTGGACAGGGTGGTTTCGCTTAAGGACTACGAAGATTTTTCCCGCGCCTTTGCAGGGATAGGCAAGGCGCTGGCCACCTGGACATGGAGCGCACAAAAGCGCTGTGTTTTTTTAACCGTGGCAGGTGTAAACGGCGCATTGATTGATGCCAGTGGGACTAAAAATCTAAAATCAGCCATATGGGATGTGGGCGATCCGGATGTTCCGTTGACCGTTGTATCATTTCAGCCTAAATTTTTTGTGATAGAAGG
>JBDUDE010000871.1:0-3233 GCA_040003105.1 Mucilaginibacter sp.
ACTGTCCGTACCTGTTCTGTTTGTTTCTGCTTAGCCTGCTGGTATTCCTGCAGCGCTTTTATATATCCCGGCGGCACATCTTTCCCTGCTTTGCTTTCGCGCTGTTCATCCTGTTCACGTTCCTGTTCGGCCTTCGCAGCCTCCAATAAACGGGTTTGGATTTGCTGCTGTCGTTTAATTGCGTCTTCGGTTATTCTCCTGTTTACGAGATCGCGCTCGGTTTGTTCCATTTCTTTCGAAATTTTATCAAGATTACCTAACCCGCCCGTGCCGTCTTTGTTTTCTTCGCGATCAATTTGCTGTAAAGCCTGCCGAATCTCCTGTTGTTGGCGCGCTAATTTAGCTAATTGTTCGCTCATATTTCCATTATTCCCCGAAGAACTTTTTCCCTGGTTACCCTGCTGTCCCTGTTGCTGCATCTGGTCGCGGGCCTTCTGCATATTCTGGTTTAGCTGCTGCTGCATTTTGGCCAGTTGCGATACTGACTTCTTGCTGCCTTTACCCTTGCCGCTGCTCCCTTTCTTCTGCATGTTTTGCAGTTGCGAAAGCGCCTCGCTTAATAACAGCGCCAGGTTATTCATCGATGTCATGGCATATTGCTGGTTGCTGGTTGCCTTGGCAGTGTTGCGGTCGCCCAGGTTTTCCAGCGACTCATCAATGTGGTTGTTTATGCTGGTTATCTCGGTATTTACTGTGGACTGTATCTGCGGGATGCGGCGGCTTAATGCATACAAACTATCCTCTGCCGTTTTAAGGTTGTCTTTTATGTTTTTCTGGTTCTGGGCCAGCTTTACATAGTTAGGGTCGCTCGGGGCGGTGGTTTTCAGCGTTTGCATCACTTTTTCCTGCTCAAACGAACTGTTCACCAGGTTTTTCAATAACTCGCGCAGTTGCTGTGCATCAACTTCATTCTCTTTTTCTTCGCCTTCCTGCTGGTTCTGCTTCATTTTTTGGGCCAGCTGCTTCATTTTATCGGCCGCCTTTTTTTGCGATTGCGATGCTTTTTTGCTGTCTTTTTTATCAAGGTCGTCGCTGCTTTTATCCATGTCCTGCTGGATGCTGTCTTCGTCCTTTTTCGGGTCCTCAAAATCCTGCTTGTGCTCAGCCTGTTCGTTTTCCTTTTTTAAATCGTCCAGCGATTTTTTTATATCCTGGAAGTCTTTGTTCGCTTTTTGCTGGTCTTTTTGCAATTGTTGCGGATCGGCATTGGGCTGTTTAGCCTGGTCAGATAATTGCTGCTGCTGCTCGGCCAGCTTATTCAGCTGGTCGGCATTCTGGTTAATCTTTTGCTCAAACTCCAGTTTTTTGTAAAGCTCGAGCATCCGGTCGAGTTCTTTTTTAAGGGATTTATTGTCCCCCTGCATTTTTTGCAGTTCGTTGCGGGCACCTTCTTTTTGCTCCTGTTCCAGCATTTCCTGCAGGCGCTGCAGCATTTCCTGCATTTTGGGGTCAAGCACCTCGTTCAAAAGCTTTTCCATCTGCTTTTGCTTCTCGGTTAACTCCTGGCTTTGCTGCTGGTTTTCCTGGCGGTTATACTGGTTCTTTTTGTTGTCAGCCTGCACCTCTTTCACCAAATCTTCCAGGTCCCTGCGCTTTTGCAGCAGGTCCTGTATTTGTTTCTTCTCATCGAACGACAGGGTGTTTTTATTAAGTAATGTTTGGTTCAGCTTTTGCGAATCCTTCTCCAGCTGCCCTGCCAATTTAATGGCCGATTCCATTTTTTGTTTCACAGCCTGCGTACCGGCATTTAATTGCTCGTTAAGCTCCTTAGCATCCGGTATGTTTATCGTTCGCTCGGGCGACCGTACCTTTTTCGGCCCGGTAACGCCATCGTTATCCGCCACCTCGAAATAATACGTTACCTGGTCGCCAGGTTTTATGCCCATGTCTTTCAGGTTCCAGAAATAAAAGAAATCTGACTGCGACTGTTCCAAATCGGCCTTAACAAATTTGCTGTAGGTTTTAACATTAGTCTTATCGCCCGGAGGGCCAGCAACATAATGAAAGGTGAGTGATGAAAAGCCGTGGTCATCCTGTATCCTGCCGTTAAAGTAAAGTGTTTTCAGGCTCACCGAATCCTGCTTTTCCTGCACGGTGATGGAGGGCATTTCATCGGCAATAACATTAACCCTGTAACTGGCCGAATCACTATGGCTGATGCTGGCATTTAGCGGCGTTATTTTGTAAACGCTGTTTTTAATAACCCTTTCCTTATGCTCAAAAACATCGGGCGAGGTTGGATTGATGTTGCCGCTGCTGCCGTTCATGCTGAACTGCAATGCCGAGGCATTTTGGGTATGCAGCTGCCAGGTTACCACGGTACCGGCCGGCATAGTTAAATCGCCGGCGTTCTTTACGGTCTCGTTCTTTTTGTGCAGGTAAGCGGGGTAGTTTAGGGCCACATCAAAATGCAACAATGCCGGGCGCAGGTTAACCTTAATTTCGTAGGATTGCGATGTAAAACCATTGGCTGTTAACTTAAACGCAGTGTTTTGCTGCAGGTTAGTAAACAGGTAATGGAACTTGCTTATGTTTTCTTTGTCAAGCTTAAACGTATTATTGGCAGTTTCAACATATACATCTGCGGGCAATTTGTCGCCATCAAGTTTTAGGTCGAGTTTTAAATCATCCCCCTGAACAACTGAAAGTGTTTTATTTTGGATGATAAAATTAAACGGCGCAAGCGGAACAAAATATTCGTTATGGCGGATAAGCCTCTTGGTGCTTTCGGTTAATATGGATGGCGCCGCAAAAGCCAGTATGATAATTACGCCGGCCGGAAACAGCAGCCATTTTAAATACTTGCGGTTTTCCTTAATATTTACTGCCGATGGAAAGCTCACCGGTTTTAAAGCTTCTATTTTTTGGTTGATGCTCGCCTCTATCAATGTGCGGTGCTCTGCATCTTCACCGGCTTGTTTTTTTAGCTGGAGGGTGTTCAGCAGCTTATCGTGTACATCGTTGAAGTGCCTGCCTATAATTTCGGCCGCTTCATCATGTGATAACGATTTGCCCAGTTTTAGCCAGGCCAGCAGCGGCGGCATAATCAGCCAGATCACCAGGCTAAGGTTAAGCGCAATAAAAAGGTAGAAAAGCAGCGTGCGGAAAAGGACATTGAAGTTACCGAAGTACTCGCTGAGGGTGATAACCACATAGGCCGAAAAGAGTCCCGCACCTAGAAATATCAGTCCTCGCAAAAAATTATTGAAATAGTATTTCCGGATAAAGATGTT
>JBDUDE010000616.1:0-10874 GCA_040003105.1 Mucilaginibacter sp.
GGGGCACGATGAGCGCTGTAAGTTGAAGGCGGCCAAAGAAGGTAAATCAAAACTCTACATCGACTACATAAAAACACTTTGCGATATTGTAATAAAGCTAGGCAAAACACCTGTGCTTTGGGCTGATATTGCTTTGAAATATCCCGATGCCATAAAACTGTTGCCAAAAAGCACCGTATTTATCGACTGGAACTACGGCTGGGATATGAACAACTTCGGCGATCATCAAAAACTGGTGGAGAGCGGTTATGAAATATGGGGTTCTCCCGCGTTGCGTTCATCGCCCGACAATTATTTTTTAACCCAATGGGAGAAGCACTTTAAAAACATCCGCGATTTTGTGCCAGCGGCAGCAAAGCTGGGGTATAAGGGAATTGTGATGACTTCATGGTCCACATCCGGGCAGTATTCTGCTGTCTTTGAGTCGGAAGAACAATTGGCCGAAGTGTATGCTATAAGGCACGTATACCCATTAAGCGGTTTTAATATGCTGGTTGATGCCTTTACTGAAAGTATTGGCAAGGCAGGGGCGCTGGATATAAATGGGTTTATAGCTAAATATTGTAAAGATAAATATGGTTTTGATGCATCGCAATCGGCAAAATTTTGGCAGGCGCTTAAAACTACGCCTTACGAAATCAGGAATGGTCGCGTACTTTCAAAACAGCCGCTAACTATAAAGCAGGTTTTGGACAGCACTAAAGCAGCACTTGATATACTTTACCAGCTAAAGCCTGCTGAAAACAAAAACGAATTTGAGCATTACAGGCTGATGACAGGCATCCGCGTAAATTATTTGCAGCTTGAATATATTTTGCAACGCGCAAACGCGCCGGAATTTACAGTAGGCATGGTGCCGGGAATTTTACAGGAGCTGCAAAACCTGATGATGAGTGAGGACGTTGTCGACATGCACTTTATCGAACTAAATAAAAATTTCCTGAATGCGTCTGAACTGGAAGCCGAGAATAATTTAAGAAATTTGAGAACGCGGTTATTGTACGACCGCCTCTCAAGAAAAAAATGAACAGGTGGAGCAGCTTAAAATAGTAAACGGCAGCGTTATTACGCCGGGCGGGATTATTGAAAACGGGACTGTTTTGTTAACAGATGGCCTTGTTACGGCCATCGGCGCGGAAAATATCTATGCGCCCGATGCCACGGTTGTAGACGCCGGTGGTAAGTATATTTCGCCGGGGTTTATCGATATACACATCCACGGCGGCGGCGGGCACGACTTTATGGATAATACCGTAGATGCATTTTTAGGTATAGCCGAAACCCACGCTCGTTATGGTACTACAGCAATGTGCCCAACTACACTCACCAGCAGCAAGGATGATTTGCTGGAAACACTCCGCATTTACGAACTGGCAGATAAACAAAATATCAAAGGTGCTCAATTTATTGGGATGCACCTGGAAGGGCCATATTTTGCCGTAAATCAATGCGGTGCGCAGGACCCGCGCTATATCCGCAACCCCGACCCGGAAGAATATAAAGAGATACTTGCCCGCACCACCGCAATAAAACGCTGGAGCGCCGCACCGGAGTTGCCGGGTGCGATTGATTTTGGCAAATACTTAACTGAACGCGGTATCTTAGCGGCCATAGCCCATACCGATGCAATTTATGACGAGGCACTGAACGGGTTTGAAAGCGGCTATACGCTGGCCACGCACCTGTATTCAGGCATGTTGGGTGTTACCCGGCGTAATGCTTACCGCTATGCGGGCGTGGTTGAGGCTGCTTTTTTAATTGACGACATGGACGTAGAGATAATTGCTGATGGTATACACCTGCCGCCGCCGCTGTTAAAACTGGTATATAAAATAAAAGGTGCCAACCGCACCGCTTTAATTACTGATGCCATGCGCGCCGCCGCCATGCCGCCCGGCGAAAGTATTTTGGGCAGCTTAAAAAATGGCCTGAAAGTTATCGTCGAAGATGGCGTGGCTAAACTACCCGACAGGAGCGCCTTTGCAGGCAGTGTAGCTACTTTCGACTGCCTGGTGCGCAATATGATAAAATATGCTGATACGCCTCTATTGGATGCCATCCAAATGGCGACCTTAACACCCGCAAGAATAATGAATGTTAGCGATAGGAAAGGTTCGGTTGAAGTCGGCAAGGATGCGGATATTGTAATTTTTGATGAGGAGATAAATATTGAGAAAACCATTGTAAGGGGAAAGGTAGTTTATGAATGATAACGCCCGTGGAGATACAATACTTTGCGTCGCCGTTGATAGACTGACCGCACAAATTTATCCAGGCAGGCAACAAATGGGCGCCGCCGCTGCCGCAGTGGCCGCGCAAAAAATTATCGAACTACTAACTCAACAACCATTTGTAAACATTATTTTCGCCGCCGCCCCATCACAAAACGAATTTCTGTCGGCATTAATTCAAAATAAAACCATCGACTGGCGGCAGGTAATCGCTTTCCATATGGATGAATACATAGGCCTGCCGCCAAACGATGCGCGGACTTTCGCATCATTTTTAAAAGAAAAAATATTTAGCCGCCTGCCGTTTCACACCATAAATTATATTAATGGCAATGCGATTGATATTGCCGAAGAGTGCGAACGTTACACAGCCCTGTTGAAGGCGTATCCTACCGATATAGTTTGTATGGGCATCGGCGAAAATGGGCACATCGCCTTTAACGACCCGCCCGTTGCCAATTTTAACGACCCATTGCCGGTAAAACAGGTAACTCTCGATGCCGAATGCCGCCAGCAGCAGGTTAACGATAAATGTTTCGATACCCTGGCCGAAGTGCCGACCCACGCAATAACGCTTACTGTGCCCACATTGATGGCGGGCAAATATATTTATTGCATGGTGCCCGGCGAAAAAAAGGCAAAGGCCGTTTACAATACATTAAAAGCAGAAATTAATGAACACTGCCCGGCAACTATTTTGCGGAGGCATGCTAATGCTGTGTTGTTTTTGGATGAGGATAGCGCGGGGTTATTATAAAAAAGGCCTTTCTATTAGCTAATTCAGCCTTTTATTTGGAATAAACCCCGGATAAAAACTATATTGCCCCTGCAAAGCAAAAAACGCATTAAACCTATTACCTGCGCGCCAATTGGCAGGATATTTTAAAAATGAAAAGCTTTTTAAACGAAGATTTTTTACTCGAGACCAAAACTGCGCAGCGATTATATCATGATTATGCTGCCCCGCTGCCTATAATTGATTACCACTGCCACTTGCCGCCCGACCAGATCGCAGCAGACATCAACTTTGAAAATATCACCCAAATATGGCTCAACGGCGACCATTACAAATGGCGGGCCATGCGGGCAAACGGAGTAAACGAAGCGTTTATTACCGGCAGTAAAAGCGATTGGGAAAAGTTTGAGCAATGGGCAGCAACAGTACCCTACACCTTGCGCAACCCGCTTTACCACTGGACGCACCTGGAACTGCAAAGATATTTTGGCATCCACGAAATACTATCGCCTGCTACAGCCAGGAAGATATATGATGAGTGTAACGAGAAACTGCAATCGCCGGAATTTAGTGTGCGCAATTTGATTAAAAGCCGGAATGTAGAGGTAGTTTGTACTACCGACGACCCACTGGATAGCCTAAGCCATCATAAAAAAATAATAGATGATGGATACGACGTTAAAGTTTTACCTGCTTTCAGGCCCGATAAGGCTATGGAGGCTAATGATGTGCATACGCTTTATGCCTATATCAGTAAGCTGGAAACGCAGAGCGGGAAAGCCATTTCTGACTTCAATGACTACCTGGCCGAACTAAAGAAAAGGCACGATTTTTTTGCCGAAAACGGTTGCAGCTTATCTGACCATGGCTTGGAACATTTGTATGCTGAAAAATACGCAGAGGATGAGGTAAAGCAAATTTTCACCAAAATAAGAAAAGAACAAACGTTAACACCTCAGGAAGCAGCGCAGTTTAAATCGGCTATGCTTTATAATTTTTCTGTGTGGGATTACGAAAAGGGCTGGGTGCAGCAATACCACTTAGGAGCCTTGCGCAACAACAATACCCGTGCGCTTAGCGAGGCTGGTCCCGATACAGGCTACGACTCGATGGGCGATTTTAGCCAGGGAAGAGCGCTTTCAAAATTTTTAAACCGCCTGGAGGGTGATGGCAAGCTTACCAAAACCATATTGTATAACCTTAACCCGGCAGATAACGAGCTGATGGCCACCATGGCCGGCAACTTTAACG
Organism: Mucilaginibacter sp.; assembly: GCA_040003105.1. Taxonomy (GTDB): domain Bacteria; phylum Bacteroidota; class Bacteroidia; order Sphingobacteriales; family Sphingobacteriaceae; genus Mucilaginibacter. The sequence goes on from JBDUDE010000616.1 coordinate 4,219, forward strand.
ATGGTAAAACACCAGGCAAAATGCAGTTTGGCTCGGCATGGTGGTTTTTAGACCAAAAGGACGGGATGATAAAGCAGTTGAACGCCCTGTCAAATATGGGCCTGCTGAGCCGCATGGTGGGAATGCTTACCGATTCGCGCAGCTTTATGTCGTTTCCGCGGCATGAGTATTTCCGCAGGATATTGTGCAACCTGTTTGGTAACGACATTGAGAACGGCGAACTACCTAACGATATAGAATGGACCGGCAAAATCATCAGCGATATTTGCTACAACAATGCTAAAAACTATTTTGATTTTGATAAGGTAAAATGAGCGCAGCATTTAATAAACAACAAACCGGTAAAATACTGTCGTTCGGCGAGCTGTTATTGCGGATAACGCCGGACGCCGGCGGAGAATGGCTTGCCGAAAACCAGCTGCCGGTTTACGTAGGGGGCGCAGAGCTGAATGTAGCAACCGCTTTGGCCTTATGGGATTTGCCCTCATCGTACTTTACGGCTTTACCGGGTAACGGCTTATCGGCACAAATAATCAAACATCTTACAGATAAAAAAATAGATACCACGCCGATTTTTTATGGCGATGGGCGGTTGGGCTTGTACTTTTTAACCAGTGGGCAGGATTTAAAACACGATGCTCTTATTTATGACCGCGCAGGTTCTGCATTTGCCAACCTTAAACCAGGTTTGATTGATTGGGATAAAGTGTTGAAGGACGTGAGCTGGCTTCACTTCAGCGCCATATGCCCGGCCATCAACCAGAATGTTGCTGACGTTTGTTTGGAAGTTTTGGAAGCGGCGTCGAAAAAAGAGATTACTATTTCATTAGATTTAAACTATCGTTCCAAACTATGGAAATATGGTAAAAATCCTGTTGAAGTGATGCCGCAACTCGCGAAATATTGTGATTTGATAATGGGAAATGTTTGGGCCGCCGAATCGATGCTGGGCATCCCGGTTGAGCCCAACATTCATGAATCGGGGCAAAAAAGTATTTATTTGAAAGAAGCGCTGCACACCTCGGAAAGTATTATGCAACAATATCCGAAGTGTAAAGCAGTAGCAAATACTTTCAGGTTTGATTCATCGGCAGATATAAACTATTATACCACATTATATACCGGCGGGCATTTTTACAGTTCGAAAGAATATCAATCGGGTAAGGTAGTGGATAAGGTGGGCAGCGGCGATTGCTTTATGGCAGGGATTATTTATGGCTTTTACAATCAAACCAGTCTGGCCGAAACGCTTGAATTTGCCACGGCCGCCGCATTTGAGCAATTATTTGTTAAAAGTGATGCTACCGATAAAACCGTTGACCATATTAAAAACGCTATAAAATGAAATTAAAAAAATCCGTATTGAGCAACATACTTGCGCAGGGTATGCTGCCGCTATTTTTTTATGAAGATGCTGTAGTGAGCCTCGAAATAATAAGTACGCTTTACAAAGCGGGCGTACGGGTAATTGAATATACCAATAGGGGCAAAGAAGCACTCGACAACTTTAAGGCGATAAAAAAAGTCGTTAACAAGGAAATGCCGGGGCTGTTTTTAGGGATAGGTACCATAAAAAATGTATCAGATGCAGAGTCATTTATTGATGTTGGCGCTGATTTTATTGTATCACCGATTGTAAATCCGGAGGTGGCTAAAGTGGCCCATAAACACAAATTATTGTGGATACCCGGCTGTATGACGCCGACTGAAATTTATCTCGCCCAAAAAAATGGCGCTGATCTAATAAAGATATTCCCGGCAAATATATTGGGGCCGGCATTTATCAGCTCGGTTAGGGAATTGTTCCCCGGGCAGCTGTTTATACCAACCGGCGGTGTTGAGCTGAATGCCAAGAATATAAGCTCGTGGTTTCATGCCGGGGTATGCGCGGTGGGCATGGGCAGTAAGCTGGTAAGTAAAGAAGTACTGGAAAGACGCCAATACGACCAATTATACACCGATACGGTTAAAGCTATCGAGCTGGTGAAGGCCGCGATGTAATAACCCTAAAACCAACAATTATGAACGATGCTAAACCGGGCAATTACAGGTGGGTAGTAGTTGCGCTGTTATTTTTTGCTACTACAATTAACTATTTAGACAGGCAGATAATTGGCTACCTAAAGCCTACATTGGCAGGCGAGTTTCACTGGACCGAAGAAGATTATAGTCACCTCGTAACCGTATTTACTGCTGCTTATGCTGCCGGGCTTTTAATATTTGGGGGTATAATTGATAAAATAGGTACCAAAGTAGGTTATACGGTTTCAATAATAGTTTGGAGTATTTCGGCCATGCTGCATGCAATTGTTAAAAGCACATTCGGTTTTGGGGTTGTTCGGGTTGCTTTAGGTTTGGGCGAGTCTGGGAATTTTCCGGCTGCCATTAAGGCTATAGCTGAATGGTTTCCTAAACGGGAACGTGCGTTTGCGACAGGGCTATTTAATTCGGGCGCTAATATTGGCGCGGTTGTGGCCCCGGTGCTGGTTCCCTGGATACTGGGGATTTATGGCTGGCAGATGGCTTTTTTAATTACCGGCGCCATAGGTTTTGTTTGGCTGATATTTTGGTTGATATTTTACGAAATACCCTCACGGCATAAAAAACTAACTGCGGCTGAGTTCGAATTCATCAACAGCGATACGGATGAGGTAGTATCTCCGGCCGGCGACGATAAAAAGGTAAAATGGGCGCAGCTTTTAGGTTTCAGGCAAACATGGACGTTTGTTGTGGGCAAATTGCTAACCGACCCGATATGGTGGTTCTTTTTATTTTGGCTGCCATCTTATTTCGCCAGCACTTTTAATCTCGACCTGAAAAAACCAAGCCTGCCATTGGTAATAGTTTATACGGCCACCACTATCGGCAGTATAGGTGGCGGTTACCTTTCATCGTGGCTGATAAAAAAGGGATGGCCCACGTTTAAGGCCCGCAAAACGGCCATGTTTATATTTGCACTTTGTGTAGTGCCTATTATTTCGGCCAAATATGCTACTAACATATGGCAGGCAGTGGCGCTAATTAGTTTGGCCGCCGCAGCACACCAGGCCTGGAGTGCTACAATTTTTACAACCGCATCAGATATGTTCCCCCGGAAAGCAGTGAGCTCTATAGTTGGCATAGGCGGTATGGCAGGTGCAGTGGGAGGTATGCTATTTCCACTATTAATAGGCTATATTTTAGATACTTATAAAAAATTAGGGCACCTGGTAACCGGGTATAATATCATCTTTTTTATATGTGGCTGTGCGTATCTGCTGGCATGGACACTGATGCATGTACTATCCCCGAGGATGAAAAAAGTCGAACTTTAGTAATTGAAACTTACGAAGTTTTTAAAACTTCGTAAGTTTTCCTGGATATCACAACGAAGTTTCCGAATAACTTATCCCTTCCAAAAAATCCAGCACCACGCCATTAAACTCGTCGGGATGCTCTAAATTTGGCATATGACCGGCATCTTCGATAATTACCAGCTTACAATTTTGCAGGCTATCCTGCATTTCTTCGGCTTTGGCAACGGGGGTAAATTCATCCTGGCGACCTACCACAACTAATGCAGGCACATTAATAGTTGGCAGCACAATTTTTAAGTAATCAATCCGTTCGGCGCGGGCGCGCAATGCAGTTGCTGCACCTTTGGGTAAGGTTCCTTTCATCATTTTCATAACGTGCGCTGCAACACCAGGCATGGTGGCAACATGTTCACGCAATATCATTTTGTAAATGGCGTCATCCGCATAAAAATCCATGCCTTCTTTTTCCAAACGGTCAGCGGTATCGTAGCGGGCCTGTTTGGCTTCGGGCGTATCCAGGCTTGCGAACGTATCAGCTAATATTAAGCTCTTAACCCGTTTTGGCGCCTGCCTGAATATCTCCATAATAAACTGCCCGCCTTGCGATAAGCCCGCCAAATGGAAGTTTTTAATGCCTAAACTATCCATTAACGCAAGCAAATCCGTTGCGTAATCTTCAAACCTGGTAGTATCAGATTTTGGTAAGGCGGTTTTGCCATATCCACGTAAATCGGGTGCGATAACCTGGTATTGTTTTGAAAAGGCGGCAATTTGCGGGTTCCACATCGTATGGTCGAACGGGTGGCCGTGTACCAGCAGGATGGGTTCTCCGGTGCCTGTTACTGTATAAAATAGGTTGATATTATTGACTTTTGCGGTAGGCATAGTGGATGGATTTTATCAATAACAACAAACTAAACCTACGAAGTTTTAGAAACTTCGTAGGTTTTTAAGAAGTGTATTAAACTTTCTTTGGCGGCAAATCAAATGCTATTGCATTGTGCTCAAAATGCCCTTTGTGTGAGCCATCGCAAAATGGTTTATTGGCCGACATGCCGCAACGACAAATAGACACGATCGTACGGCCCTGCAAGCCGTATTCGTTGCCCTGCATATCAACAATTTCAAAATCGCCCTCAATTTTCACCGAGCCGTTGTTGTTTATAGTAAGTTTAGTTTTTTCCATGGATTCTTATTTTGTGCGAAAATAAGAATCCTTTGCTTGTAACAGGGAATTGTTATTTATATAGACAGGTTCTAATTAAACCAGCGCTTAGCTTTTGGCCAATAAAACACTTTGTAATACCTGCCAAACATTATTCCCCACAATTTCGGCACCCTCAGCAGTTGGATGTATACCATCTTTTTGGTTAAGCGATGGCACTCCAGCTACATCTTTAAGCAGGAAAGGCATAAAAGTCATATTGTTTTTTGCCGCCAGGCCCGGGAAAATGCCTTTGAAGCTGTAAGCATATTTGCCGCCCATATTTGGCGGCACCTGCATGCCAAGTAACACTAATTTGGCATTTGGGTATTTGGCTTTAACCGCATCAACAATAGCCTGCAGGTTTTCCATTGTTGCTGTTGTGGGGATGCCGCGTAAACCATCGTTTGCCCCCAGCTCAAGTACAAATACGTCAACCTTTTGCTTCAAAATCCAGTTGACACGTGCTTTGCCGCCGGCAGATGTTTCGCCGCTTACGCCTGCGTTAACCACTTTATAATGCAGCTTCGCCTCATTAATTTTGTTTTGTACCACACCTGGGTAGGCTTGGGAAGGGTCCGGTAGGCCATAGCCCGCCGTTAGGCTGTCGCCGAAAAATAACACTACTTTATCGCCCGATGTTAAATCAGGTTTGGCAGCGGTGGTTGCCTGGGTTTCTGCGGGTTTTGCCTTTTTATCTCCGCATGATGCAAAAAGTAAAGTTGCGGTTAGTAAGCAGATGATATTTATTCTATGCATTTTTTTAAAATATACGCCTGATAACGCGGCTTTGTCAGAGCGATGGATTTCAAACCCATTGCTATATTTAAAATTTCCCCATTCGCCATTTTAAGTATGGATACCCGGCAGGGAAGCTCGTTTGCTATTTAATCTTCAAATCGCCACAACATCGAATTTTCAAATCAATTCCCCCTTAATATTTCCAATGGCGGTTTATTCAGCACCCCCCGGCTATTCAACAAGCCGATTACTATGGTTAATAACGAAATAATAAAAAACAAAAGTATGGCCGGCAACCAGTTAATGGTAAACGGTATCTCAAAACTGTATTTTGCCAGTGCCCAGCTGCCCGCCGCAGCTATGAGAATACCCGTTAAAGCCGATAGCATCCCTAAAAATAAATATTCTAAGGCGGTTATTGCAAATATTTGCTTGCGGCTTGCACCAAGGGTTCGCAGTAAAACGCTTTCCTGTATGCGCTGGTATTTGCTGATGCGCACCGACGCGATTAAAACCACAATACCGGTAATGATGCTGAATGCGCTCATAAAGCGAATTACATAACCGATTTTATCCAAGAGGCCGTCGACAATACTTAACACCAGTCCTAAATCGATAATGGAAACATTTGGGAACCTGCGCACTACCGACTGCTGGTATTGTGCCGATACTTTGGCCGACGGTACATGTGTCAGCAACACATGAAACTGCGGGGCTTCCTCCAAAATCCCGGTTGGGAAAACTATCTGGAAATTGGTTTGGATTTTATTCCAGTTCACCTGGCGTACGCTGCTCACTATAGCCGACATACTTACACCCTGCACATTAAATACCAGGTAGTCGCCTACGTTTACATGATTGCGTTTCGAAAAATTATCTTCGATAGATACCGGGATTGTTTTGTTGGGTTCAGCTTTGCCCGCCCACTCGCCTTTAATTATTTTTTCTGTAGCGCTTAACGAGTCGCGGTAAGTAACCCGGTATTCCCAGGTAAAGGCGCGTTCGGGTATATTAAGTTTGGGGTTCTTAATCACATCGGCAAGCGTGTGCCCATTAATTTTTTCGAGGCGCACAGCCACTATCGGTACTTGCTGTATGACGGGCAAATGCTGCTGTTTGGTTAGCTGCGCAATTTCTTCTTCCTGGCTCGTTTGGATATCAAACAAAATCATGTTCGACTGATTGCCGCTTGATGATAGTTTCACCTGTCCCATCAAAATGCTTTGGATAAAGAACAGCGTACAAATAAACGCGGTACTTAAGCCAATGGAAACTATCAGTATTATGGTTTGATTATTGGGCCTGTACAAGTTGGCAAAACCCTGGCGGAACAAGTAGCCCCAGGTGCTTTTTATAAACAGCCGCATCAGTTTCATTAACAACCATGCGATAAAAGTTAATATCAAAAAAGCTAT
>JBDUDE010000166.1:0-10866 GCA_040003105.1 Mucilaginibacter sp.
TGAACGAAAAATTGTTTTTATCATAAGTATTTGTTGGAACGATACCTTTTGCTGAGGTATTTGCGTAAGAAAAATAGACAGTTGTTTTGTCTGTTCCTCCATGGATCGCTACTGAATTGGTAATCGTAGAACCTGTCCGGAAGAAGTCTTTAATGTAATTTTTTTGATAACTATCTGATTTAACAACGGGTTTTCCGGTAGGTGTCCAGCTGTAATCTCCGCCTACTGTGCCATAGCGATATTGAAAATCGGGAAGCCCTGATACTTTATCGAAAATAGAACTGGAGTTAAAGTCAACAGTTACTTTACCGGCTTTTCCTTTTTTAGTGGTTATTAATATTACGCCATTGGCACCCTGGCTGCCATAAAGAATGGAAGCGCTGGCCCCTCTTAAAATGCTGACACTTTCAATATCGGCAGGATTGATTGTTGAAAGGCCATCCCCGCCATCAGTTCCACCATAAGAACCGGGCTGCGCGGTTTTATTGTTTACCATGGGAATACCATCAATTACATAAAGGGCCTCGCTTAACCCAAGCAAAGATTTATTTCCTCTTAGTACCGCTTTAGTAGACCCACCCGCACCCGAGTTGCTGATTTTGATATCAAGGCCTGCCGCCTTGCCGCTAAGGGCATCCACAAAATTAGTGTTAGCTGCTGTTCTCAATTCATCACCACCTATCTGCTGGGAAGCATAGGTTAGGGATTTCTTTTCTCTTTTAACACCTAAAGCTGTTACAACAACTTCTGTTAATTGATTGGGATTTTCAACAAGAACAATGTTTAATTGGGTCTGCGATGAAATGGTAACCTCTTGTTTAATGTAGCCCAAATATCCAAAAACAAGTACTTCGCCAACATTCGCGTCAATTGAAAAATTACCATTTACGTCGGTTTGCGTGCCGCGCGAGGTGCCTTTTACCAGAATACTCACGCCAATAATGGGTTCCCCTTTGGAATCTTTTACCACACCCTGTATTTTAAGGGCATCATTGTTTCGAAGGGTAGCCTCATTAAGCTGCGAAATATCACCTATATTTTGTACTACACCGATGTAATTACCAATTGCTTTAAATTGCAATTGTGTTTTATCGTGCAACAGCCCCAATACATCCGTCAATTGCAGATTTTTTATGTGAAGGGTAAGCGGCGGCAACTGGCTGAATATCTGTTCGTCATAAACAAATGTCACTTTCGCCTGGCGTTCTATAAGTTTAAAAATCTTTTTAACACTCACTTTCTCGACGTTAAAATTCATCTCCTGTGCCCGTGTACCGTTAGCCAAAAGGAGGGTCGAACAGCATATCTGGATGCTAATGATAATTGTAGAAATGCGCATGCATTTTCGGAGTAAGGGCAGTGGTTTGCCGTAAAAATTCATCATATTTGTTTGGTTTAATAAATCTGTTAAACTAAAGCCGTCTGTATATGGGTCTCAAGCATATATGCAGGGGCTGCTCTTATTTCCGGGGACATTCGAAGTGTTCCCGGTTTCTTCCTTTCCTTAGCTGCTAAGTCCGGATGGTTTTATTTAATAACTACAGTGCTGTCATTGGCTATCTTATATTTAAAATGTTTGGTGAAGCTTAAAATTGCCATAATGGTATCTAAGTGTTGATTGCTTAACGTTATAGATATACGCTCATCCAGCAATTGCTTATTATCTACGGTAATGCGTGTGTTGTATTGCTTTTCTAATGCCTTGAATATATTGTTCAAATTCTCCTGCTCAAAAACAAGCGGGCTTTTACACCATAAATTCACAACTGCTTCCTGAGCCGGTTCTTTTTTTATTTGATTGTTAGTATTAGATAGAACAATCTGTTGTTTTGGCAACAGCATAATAGCATGCTGATCGCGTTTGTCGTTAAAAGTAACGCCAACTTTCCCGCTCACTACACTAACTTTAGTTGTTCCTTCTTTTTGATTGGCGCTTACATCGAACGACGTTCCAAGTACTGTTATATTCAGGCCTTGGGTTTTTACAATAAAAGGATGATCACTTTGATGTTTTACGTCAAAAAATGCCCGGCCTTCCATCAATTCAACCTGTCGGGTTTTCCCCAAAAAAACTTTAGGGTATTTAAATATTGAATGGGCACTAAGCCAAACTTTTGAACCATCAGGCAATATCACCTCCATAATCCGGGGTGCAACGATCTTAGCAATTTGTGTATGCGTTTTATTGCCTGCCGGATTCGACCTGTTGAAATACAAAGCAAGGCTCGAAGCGATAAAAATGACGGTAGCGGCAGCTGAAACGATATAAACAACTAGCCGTCTTACAGAGCGGGGATGTTTACCTATCTGGGGCGTCTCGTTTATTTTTAGCTGGAGATTCGCGAATATCCGTCGTTTAACATCTGCTTCTGATTCCGGCTGGTCAATTGAAACATTTACAACCCGATCTCCATCATGAATTGTATTATACCATTGCTCAAGCAAGTTTTTTTCCTCTGCCGAAGCCTCGCCGCTCAGGTATTTTGCCGCTAAATTTTGTAGTTCGTTCTGATTCATCTGGCTAAGTATGCCGCTTTTACAACTATAGAGTAGAAAAAGAGATAAATACCCTTGCCCCGAATTGAAAATTTCTTCGTTTTTTTTATTTTATGATAAACGCAAATGTTTAACGGGGGCAGCGGATAGCCGGGTTTATTTAATGAATAACCGTATCGCCAATATAAAAAATAAGAGGTCGCTCATGGGGCTGTCAAAATTTGTCCTGATTATGCGTAGGGCTTTGGTTAGGTGTCCTTCAGCTGTTTTTGGGGAAATATTCAAATTTTCAGCTACTTCAGCTAAGGACATGTCCTGCAATTTATTATACTGGAAAACCAGGCGACATTTTTCAGGTAGTTTATTGGACATTTCTGTGATGATTTCCAATAAAATTTTTTGATTGATATCTATTTCTAAAATTGCTTCGGCATTTAGAATCCCCAATAAATTTTCCTGCCGTTTAGAATTTTTCATTTGCGCTGCGTGGCGGTAAACTGCGTAACGGGTCATAGCGGCAAGGTAAGGGGCTATAGATTTGATCGATAACGACTCCCTTTTTTTCCATAACGTAAGAAACACTTCCTGCACAATTTCTTCTGCAGCGCTGGTGTCCTTAAGCAATTTGTAGGCAATAAAATATAATTTATCCCAATAACGATCGTAAATTTCAGTAAAAGATACTTCATCGCCTTTCTGTAAAAGGCAGATCAATTCGTCATCATTCATTAACCGAAACTTTTTCAATTGCTCTAAAACTTGTGCCTAAATTTATATAAACTTAACATAACTTCCATTACTTCTTATATTTTTTTAAAAAGATTCCGATAAATCAGCTGTCCTCAAAATAGAAAAGGTGTAAGATAATTAAAATGATCGCAGTAGTCATTTGTCCCCGGAGGCACTTTTAATTACCTGTTTGACATTTTGCAATATCGTATAAAAACAATATTACATTGGGGATAAGTTTCAAACGCCGAAATTATTGAAAAAAAACATATCCGTAATGTTTTTTTTACACAAACGTTTGCGCGGTGGCTTATAAAAAACAGGCCTACTGGCTAAAACCAACGTTTAGCATGTTAAACTTAGCCGTTAAAGAATTGGTAATGAAATAAATACGAGTATTTCCACCGAAAAGTTTGACGCAAACGTTTGTTTTTTCGGCTTCAAACAGTTGATGATATCATAGCCACATTCGTCTGCAACTATTTGCAAACGGAAAATTCAAAGATGGCTTTACTGTTAAATACATCACCCCGACTCAAAATCGTACGGGAAAAAGTTGCCGCCTGGAAATGTCTGAAAAACCCCGGCAGACAATTTTTTTTGCCAGCCAGGGCAACAGAAGGCTATTCAGAAAAGCGTGAACGCTTTTATCTTTGCTGGTTATTCAGAAAGGCAAGAATTCCGACTTAGTACTTCCGACTAAAGACTTGACTTAACATTAGCTATCGGCGTTAACACCGCTTTTTGACTTGTGAATTTTAATCCCGGGAGGCGCGCCCTGTGTCCAAAACAAAGCTGGCCGGGGCATACGCTTTAAGCCTAAAGATAAACCTGCCTCCGGTGGTGCTTAGCTGTTTCCCGATTTTTTCACCCCGAAGATTTACCGGGATCACTTTGGTATAAGCTGAGCCCTTAGGCAGGGTAACCGTAATATTACCCGAAACACCACCTTGCTCCCACAAACGTAAAACGGTTCCCTTACCATCAGGATTTTCACCAAAAGCTGTTATCAGAACTCCCTTTCTTGAAAGAGAGACACCAGTATTTTTTGCCGGCGCATTTCCCGCAGGGCCTTCTGCTGCACCTGTTAACAAAGGCACCCGTGCCTCCCACGCGTTTTCGATCAGGTTGGGGGCTGTTGGTGTTTGTTTATCGATAGGCCATATCCGGACCCTTTCGCTCCATGATCCATTCTGCCATAACGGGAAATTAGTATTCCACATGTTATTATAAATATTGACAAATACTGAGGGTATTGCAGGTGTGTGCTCTAACGAAAACTTCCATAACCCCGGTTCGCCTAAACTAATCAAAGGAGAATCCATTGGTGATAGTCCCATTCCTGATTTATTTGCCTGCGTAATTGAAACGCCAGAATTTACTGCCATTAAATACCTGTTACTACCCGAAATAATATCTGTTACAGGATTTATCGGACCACCCAAACGGCCAACCGTAAAATGAGGATCTTTAATTGCGAATGGGAAACAAAGCCATCCTCCTTCCGGTTGTTTGTCTGCTGTTTTAGCTTCTACAAACCATGCAACATCAACGTAAGCGGCGTTTCGCGGGAATGTAAATGTCAACGTATATTTTTTTGCAAAACCCTGAGTTGCAGCTGAGGTCAGCGTAGCTATATCTGCAATTGGTGAATGGGAAACTGAGATTTTCCAATCATTTGGAGTAAATGCCAAATACGGCGCTTTTTCGGCATTAAGCATCCCGGGTTTTCCCAAATCATTCAGGCCCCAACCTTCTTTTATCCGGCTATAGGCATTCCACCATTTGTCAACTTCGTTGGTACTGAACCGCTCGTGCAAAAACTGGCCGACGACATATTTAGAGGACTTATCAACTAATTCGCGCCCTGTTGTTTTTTCTGTTAACGAAGCTATTCCTCCCCTGCTTAAATCAAAAACTATTTTAAAATGAGGCGTACTGAAAATCGGCTGCTCATCAGTGGTAATGGCTGATTCTTTGATATCATTTTGAGATAGGGTAACATAGCCCGACGCAGGAATTTCCTTAACATAAAAGGATTCTCCCTTTTTCAACGGGTTTTCAACTATTCCTGATCTTTTCCACGGCAGCGGATTGTATACTACCAGACGTTTTCCGGCTACGTTTGCAGACTTTGCCAAAATATCAAGACGCGTTTTTAGTCCATCGGTTACTATGCTATCGGTGTTGCGAATGTATTGGCGTTTTACATCATAGGAATGCAGCCATTTTCGTTTACTACCTGATTTTGTGTTGATCGCATCGCTATTTTTAAGTTTTGAATAATCGCCATTTTCGGGAATGGGTTCTGCTTCAGCTTCTGCCATCCATTTCTTCCAATCGTCGCCGTAGCTAAAACGCGGACCGTATTCGGCATTCATACCCCAGGTATGTTCGGCATACAAAAGGCTTTGCTCGTAAGCTTTTGCCAGTTTTGCCGAAATAGATCCGACGGGCATGCCCCAAATTCCCATTTGTGTGTTTAGCCCATCAAGCACTGATTCTAACGGGCGAATATTTCGCGCAAGCTTTGTTTCCTGCGGGTTTGAAAGCAAGCCATGGATCCAGGTATCTGGTGTATCTCCTGTAATAGTTGGCAAAACGGGCTTTTCTGCAAATACCGCTTTTGCAAAATCGTCAAGGATGCCAAAGTGCACTTTTACACCAGGCAGGTCTTTCTCTATTTTTGCAAGCAGGTCTGCAATTTCTTTTTGATTTGGCGGCCCGTGATTATCGCCAGTCATAATCATAGCCAGGTAGTTTTTACTCGGCCAGTTTAATGGCGGTTTTATTTCTGAACCATATAACGGGGTATATTGGCATAAGATTTTAGAACCATCGGCACCTTGCCACCAAAAAAGCGGGGGAACGCGCGGATACTGACTTGCCGGATTACAACCCAATTGCAAAAACTTTATACCGGCATTCCCTAATAAAGTTGGAAGAACCCTGGAATGACTCGGCACGTCGGTCATTTTAGCACTTATTGTTAATAGTTGCCCATAAGCACGGGAAATATTTGATGAGTAATCAAGCCCGCGAACCAAATCTTCATAATCCAACGACTCCGTATGCATGGTAAATGGCAGCCCATGGGCAACTATTGAACCATCTCTAATTGCTTTTTCTACCCTCGCTCTGCGTTCCGGGGTTTGCAAAGGCCCTAATATTTGTGCGTACAGCGGCCAACCGGGTACGGTCCATGCAAAATGCTTATCCCTGGGCAATGCTGAATTTTTCTCAATAACATTTAACGCGTTATCCATCATTTCTCCCCGATACCGGGCAAATACATTTTCCGGTAAGTCAGTAAAACCCAGGTCAAAGTGAGTTTTAAATACTACCCATATATCGGTTACTTTTGGTACTACGGCGCCATTTGCTTTCCGTTGTTGCGCATACGTTCCTGTCGATAATATCAACACAACAAAAAACAAAATTTTGATTTTTTTTCTCATATCTATTTACTTCCTGGTTTACAATTATTGTTCGTTGCACTGATATGGCCAAATAAACCAGGGAAAACCAGGACCATAACAAACTATATATTTTTTTAGATTTTCTGTCTCCTTTGCATTCTATCCCGGGTCAACTCTTTAATAATCAGTAACCAATATCATCATATTCATATTTTAATAAATAAGGCTATCTATTTTATTGGGATGATGGAGGCGGAACCCTGGTACCCCATGCCTTATTCGGTTTGTTACTCATCGTAAATATCATTTTACCACCTTTCATTAATTCGTCCCGGTACAACCAGCAATTATTTAGTCGTTTGCCATTAAACCGCGCCGATTGTATGTAAATATTTTCCTTTGAGTTATTTTTTGCCTCGATAATTAATTGTTTGTGATTACCCAAGGCTATTGTGGCCTTGTCGAATATCGGGCTGCTCAATTCAACAATAGGTTTTGCATCGGTAAAGCCCTTCACATCAAACAAACCAAGCGCGGTCATCACATACCACGATCCTAACTGGCCCTGATCTTCATCCTGTCCGTATCCATAGCCGTGGATAGGTTCAACACCGTAAAACTCATCACAGATAAGCCTCGTCCATTTTTGGGTTAGCCATGGCTTGCCGGAGAAATTAAATAACCAGCTGATATGCAAACTGGGCTCGTTTCCATGATTATAGATCGATGTTACTCCTGCAAAAGCATTGATTGTTTTGCCACCGCCAAAACCATCTTTTTCTGATTTTTTAAAAATATCATCCAGGTTATTGTTGAAATAATCTTTACCCTGGATTGCAATTAATGCTTCAGGGTTTTGTGGCACGTAAAAAGTGTACTGCATGGCATTGCCTTCCTGGTACCCTCTCCATGGCGCATACGGATCAAATTTGCCTATAAATGCACCATCTGCTTTTTTGGGTTGTATCAATTTATTTGCCGGGTTATAGAGATGTCGCCAGCCGTTTGAATACTTGATAAGTTTTTGATAATCTTCATTCTTCCCTAATGTTTTAGCCATTTGGGCCGCCGCAAAGGCGCTAAAGCTGTACTCCAATGTGTGCGAGGCAGAAAAAGTAGCACCAGTAGAATCTGTTATATAATTTCCATCTCCTTCCAAAAAAGGTACGTAACCATATTTGATAAAAGGTTTAACGTCCATTTTGCCTGAGCCGGGTTTTCTGTCTTTCCACCCGAGCTCATTTAATTTAACTGCCTTGTAAGCTAAATTTACGTCGTAATCCCGTATTCCTGCCTGGTAGGCAGCGGCAATGGTTAAACCCACAAAATTAGTTCCCACTCCCGATATATATTCGCTGTTGGCAATACCATCGCCAAACCATCCCTTATCTTTATATACCTGTAGTTGCGTATGAACAAAATCCTCATAGTTATCCGGGTAGGATAACGACCACAATTGTGTCAGGTTCCAAAAAGCGCCCCAAATTGCATCCGTATTAATAAAATCGTGACCTGGTTTTCCATGCGCATTGGTTGGCAATTGACCAACAACCCCACCATGTTTAGGGTAAGCCCCATTTACATCGCTGGCTACACCACGACCTAAAAGAGCGTGAAAAAGCCCGGTATAAAATTTAACCTTATCCGTATCATGCTTTCCCTCAACATAAATTTTGCTTAGTTCATGTTGCCAGGTGTGCTGTGCTTTTGCCTTAGCCTGTTCAAATGAAACACCGCTTGCTTCCGTTTGTAAATTTAATTTAGCATTGGCGGTTGAGGTGTAAGACAATCCGACTTTGATTTCGATGGTTTCGTTTTCATTTGTTTTATAGTCCAGGAACAATCCTGCACCTTTCCCATTAGCCGTCCCGGACGTTTGCGTTATTCCATCAGTTGTAAACGAACCTACATTATCCGGTTTTTTATTGATCTCGCCGTAGAAGTACATGTTTACTTTGCCATCAGGATCATATATTTTAACATATTTGGGATAGGTGTATACAAATCCTTCAAAGTGGGTATCATCCAGCATTTTGATCCCGGCATCAACAACAGGCCCGCTTTCGCCCTGAATGTTTCCGACATCAAGGATAATGTGCGATTTGCCATTTTTCGGGAAAGTGTATCGATGGAATCCAACCCTTTTTGTCGCGGTCAGTTCGGCGGTTATGTTATAGTCATCTAATAAAACTTTATAATAACCCGGCTCGGCAATTTGATTCTTACGGTCGAAGTGCGACCTGTACCCGCTGTTTGGCGTATCCAGGCCTCCTGGTTTTACTTTTAATTCGCCGGTAGTTGGCATGAAGCTCACGCCGCCGACCTGCCATTCATGGAAATGGGCAAAACCCTCTATGGAATTCTGACGGGTATCATAGCCCACCGCCTCCCAGCCCGATGGATTGCCATAATGTGCGTTTGTTGATGGGGCCAGCTTAGCCATACCGCCCGGTACTGCCGCTGGCGTATAAAAAAACCACCGGCTATGGGCAGTACCAATATTAGGATCAACATATTTTAGCACATTTTGCCCCCTCCCCACATATGAACCCAGAAGTAGCGTGATGACTAAAATTGAACGAATGTTTTTTAAGCGATATATTTTCATGTTAATACTAACTGACCAACAACGGTCAATTTTTTATGTAATAATGTATAAACATATTATTTATATTTTCACTAAGCAATAGCACCTGCGAAATTATTTTAACAGGCGCATCTATTACATTGAACTTCAGCAACATAAGATACAGTTCTATTTTTAGAATCGCCGACCAAACCTAAACGTCAGGCGCTTGATACGGTATCATTTGTTATATTAATCTGTTATTACCTGTATAATAGCATCATTGGGGTCGGGTTTCAGGTTATTGACGTGTATAAAAACACCTTCCGGCACCTGTTTGTATTTTATACTGCGACCATCAGCTAATACGCGTACTTTTCCAATCTTTCCTTTAAACAAGGGCAGAAAAACATAGTGCTTCTACGGCATATCCAATATATGCGCATACAGCGTTTTACTTTTGCCTGTAACAACTCCCCACTGGTGCGGAGGTATGGTATTACCCCTTGTTTCATAAATGCTTTTGCCGTTCTTTTTAGTGGAGAACGGGTATATAAATTAAGATAAGTTTAATGGCGATGTTTGTTTTAGTCAAAGTTCTGCATTGAGATTTTCCCGCTCTTTTGAAAAACAGGTAGCAGCAATTTAGATCGGTTTTCCTTAATTGATGGACGTTTTACCGGCGATGTTTTTAAACTTAGCCTGAATGAAAAGACAATATTCTTCTGAAAGGTGAAGGTTCCTGCCGATGCCGAAAGTCAGCAAATAACATCCCACGTTCAACCACTCTTGTTGTAAGAATAACGCCCATCTTTTCATCATATTGCGCGTAAAAAAATATAGTTAAAAAACGCTGTTTTGATACGTTATAGGTTATATTTTTGGCTTTGCACATCGCAAAAAAAGTCATCAATATCTATAAAATAGGGGAAAACATGAACACGTATGTAATCGATTTTCAGGAAATTGACAGATCAAATTTAACGGTTGCGGGCGGCAAGGGCGCTAACCTGGGCGAGCTGTCCGGAATTAACGAGATAAGCGTGCCGGATGGTCTTTGCGTCACCACCGAAGCGTATAAAAAAATAACCGGAAACAACCGGGAGCTCAACAGCCTGCTGGATGAATTAACACGTTTTAAGGCAGAAGAGCGGGTAAATATCGGCCAAATCAGCGCAAAGATTCGTAAGACAATCGAACGCGTGCCTATTTCTAAGGATATAGCAGAAGAGATTGCGGATCATCTCGCAAAGTTTGACGAAAAGGCTGCCTTTGCAGTGCGGTCGAGCGCGACGGCTGAAGACCTTCCGACAACATCCTTTGCTGGCCAGCAGGATACCTATTTGAACATTATCGGGCAGGACGCAATCCGGAAGCATATCAGCAAGTGCCGGGCGTCGCTATTTACCGACAGGGCGGTAATCTACCGCCTTCAAAACGGTTTCGATCACCGTAAGGTGCACCTTGCAGTGGTTGTTCAAGAAATGGTGTTCCCGGAGGCAGCGGGAATTTTGTTTACTGCCGACCCTGTTACCGGTAACAGGAAAGTGTTATCCATTGATGCAGGCCTTGGGCTTGGTGAGGCCCTGGTATCGGGCCTGGTGAATCCTGATAGTTATAAGGTGTGTAACGGTAATATTATCGATAAAAAGATAT
>JBDUDE010000021.1:0-3225 GCA_040003105.1 Mucilaginibacter sp.
CCGGTTTCATTGCAACCGGTTCCCCGCTTTCAGGAATCCTTTTTGCAGAGGCTATCCCTACAGGTATCGCCTGTTCAAAAAATGATTCGAAGCCTGCGTTGCGCATCCAATTGGTGTAAGCCCGCACACGATAGTTGCCTTTTGTTAAAGTATCGGCCAAAGCGAAATCGCCATGTGCTGTGCCGGCCAATATCTGTAGCTTTATGGAGCGGGCCACCTTATTATCAGGGTCTATTAAATCAGCATACAAAATTCCGCTAAGTGCCGATAGCTTATGTTCGGCCCCAAGCGTTAAGTATGCTTTAAAATAGATGGTATCACCAACAGCATAAAAGGGTTTATCAAATTGCAGGTAAGCTTTTTCGATACTGTGATTTGCGCTGTAATTCGCGAACTTCGCGGTAATAGATGATATCACAGCGTCGCCGGTCGCATTTTGAGCAGCCTGGCCAAAAGCCAAAAATGGCAGCACAGCAATTATAAAGGATAAGGCTTTCTTCATAAACTCACTGAAAATAAGGTTTTAGAACTAGACAAAGTTAATTAATCCTGCCGTTTACCTGTAACAAGGTTGATATACAAAGTGAACGGGCTGGTTATTAATCCTTTGAACTAAAAAATTAGTAAAGGTTTAACGGGGGGGGAGAAAAAAAGTTAATGGTTGATGGTAATTGCGGTTAGTCGCCGTATTTTCCGGCTATGAACCAGGAACTATCATCTATGAACTTTTTCGGCTATGAACTATGAACCATCAACTATGAACTAAAACACGTTCTTCCACATCATGCTCTCAACCGGCTTGGTTGATGGCGAGTTGTATTTGGCGTTGTCTTTGGTGTTGTAAAAGGTTTCGATGTCCCCTTCGACCACAAAATATATCAGCTGACCAATTGGCATTCCGGCATAAATTTTAACGGGTTGGGTGCATGATATTTCAAGTGTCCAGGTGTTGCAGAAACCTACATCGCCTTTACCGGCGGTAGCATGTATATCGATACCCAGCCTGCCGGTACTCGATTTACCTTCCAGGAAAGGAACATGGTTATAGGTTTCAGTATATTCAACTGTTACCCCAAGGTATAGCGTATTCGGCTGTAAAACAAAGCCGTCCCTAGGTATCTCAAAATAAGTGATTTCGTTATGCAGTTTGGCATCAAGTACCCTGTCGCGGTAAGTGGCCAGGTATTTTCCAAGGTGTACATCGTACGAATTTGTCCCCAGGCATTCTCGTTGAAAAGGCTCAATTATAATACGTCCTTCCTCAATTTCCTCTAAAATTCGTTTGTCTGATAATATCATGATGCCCTGTAAGAAGGGGCTAAATTATGACTATTTGCTGGGGTGGGCAACGTCAGTTTACCAACAAAAGTTTTGGAAAGATGTTAGTAATGAACCGTTGATTTTTTTGATTACGTTGATTTCGTTGACTATTTGGCTGATTGAAATGGTTGAACAATGATTCGCTCGATTAAAAGATTGCCTGACGCCTGGCAAATCAAGAAAATCCTGTGATCAAGCGAATCATGGTTCAGACAATCAGCGAAATCAACGTAATCATTATCGATCAGCGGTTATCTCGCGTACCACCACTTCCCCACTCACTTTGTGCTTCAGTATCAACTTATGTTCCCCCGATGGTAAAATCTCTTTTTTAATTAGGTAATAGTCGTCATCATACGATGTTGTTGCCGGGCCGCTGTCTGCTTCGGTACTGCCCCGCCAACCTTCAATTTGTACTGGCTCCCACCGGCCGCTTTTGGCTGAAAGGTACGCGGCATCGATAATTGCATTTACAATATAGCCATCATAAAACGTTTCCATAGGTTCGGTTTTATTTTCGATGGAATTAAACATATCGGTAAACATGTTGGTGTAGCCCAACTCGTGCACTTCATCACCCACTGGAAATAACCAGCCGCTGCTGCTTTCGGCCTTCTCGGCTACATAGCCGCCGCCTTTGCCGGTGCTAAACATTTCGAAGCCGGTTCGTAAAAAATTATTGAGCCAGATGGTACCTTCGGTGCCCATCACTTCATCGCGCAAATCCATGCCCCCCCTAAAGCACCAGCTTACCTCAAACTGCCCGATTGCGCCATTCGCGTATTTTACTAACCCGATGGCATTATCTTCAGCCTTTATTGGATGTACCTGGGTTGCGGCCCAGCACATCACTTCAACCGGGCGTATATCCTTACCTATAAAACCGCGTGCAATCTCAATACAATGGCAGCCTAAATCGACAATAGCGCCGCCGCCCGATTGCTCGTGGTCCCAAAACCAATCACTATGCGGACCGGGGTGCGCCTCGCGCGATTTTGCCAGCAGTACCTTACCTATAGCTCCATCTTTAACCGATTTAAGCGATTTTAAATACTTTGGCGTGTAGCACAAGTCCTCAAGGTATCCGCCCATGATGCCGGCTGCCTCAACCATATCAAGCATACGTTTTGCCTCAGCAGCGTTTCGGCCCAGCGGTTTGGTACACAGCACATGCTTTTTTGCTTTTGCGCAGGCCGCCACTGCGGCTTCGTGCAGGTTGTTTGGCAACGATATTACTACGCAATCCACATCCGGGCGGCTGCAAACCTCGTCCATGTCATCGCTGTAAAACGATAAATCATAGTCGCCGGCAAACTTTTTGGCCTTATCGATATTACGCGAATAAACGCTGATTAATGTATCCTTTGCGCGCTGCGCCTGCAGCGAGTCTGCATAAAAACGGGCGATAAAGCCCGAACCCAACATGGCGATGTTCATAGTTTGTTATTGGTTGTAGTTGTTGTAAAAGTTGTAAGCGTTGTAGTTGTTATAGGGTTGAAAGTTTTAAATCTCCTCATTATCAAACTTTCAAATCAGCAAATCTTCAAATTATTCAATTCTCCCATCCTGTTGGTTTCAAAGCAGGGTCGTTTTCTTTTTTCAGGAAATCTGCGTTCGATAGTGATTCAGGTTCCCATTCCAAAATAGCTTCATCCGGCACAACATCGACGGGCACTTTGTATGATGTTGATGTTTCGCTATAAGCCAGGTTGGATTGCAAATTATAGCAGGAAATAACCGACCAGCGCGGCCTGTCGGACAGGTTGGCTTCCGAGCGATGGAGCAGGTTGCTGTGAAAAACAATCGCATCTCCGGGTTCTATTTCTACGTAAACAATATCCATAGTTTTAAGAGCGTTGGTCACCATTACCATATCGGCGCCCACCTGCTCGCCAGCAAAGCCAT
>JBDUDE010000944.1:0-3216 GCA_040003105.1 Mucilaginibacter sp.
GCCGGCAAACCTGCAAAAATTGAGCTGATTGCCGACCGCAAAAATATCAAAGCCGATGGCAAAGACCTGTCATTCATCACCGTTAAAATATTAGACAAAGACGGTAATCTGGTACCAGATGCTGACAACCTGGTAAACTTTAAAGTTGCCGGCGGAGCGTTTATTGCCAGTGTTGACAATGGCGACGAAAATAGTCACGACTCGTTTAAAGTAAATTACCGCAAGGCATTTAACGGGCTGGCAATGGCAATTGTGCAGGCTAAGGATAAAGCTGGAAACGTAACGTTTACCGCTACGTCAAAAGCGTTGCAGGCAGCTACTATTACGTTACAATTAAAGTAATTGTGGGGCATAATAATTGCTTTTATTTTTCAAAGAAAAAATAATTAATTTTAGCAATTAAACCTTTTGCCAACCGTTTGTCTAAGAGAATATAAGGGTGATAAGATCATGAAAAGATTAATCTATTTAGCGCTGACCGTTTTGATGATTTCGGGGCTGTCAGCCTGCAACAGTTACAACTATTACACTGCTGCAATCAACAAAACTAATTTAAGCAATTATCACACGTTTGCGTGGATGCCGCCGGCCGGTAAAAGCGATAAACAGATGAACAACCAGGCTGATGCAAAAATTAAGGATGCGGCTACAGGCGCATTGGTGATGAAAGGCCTTAAACTAAGCCAGCAAAACCCCGACCTTATTGTTAGCTATACCACTACAGTTGGCAGGGGCGCACGCACCAATTACTACACGCCAGGCTATTACGGCGGATTAGGATATGGCGGCTGGGGTGGTTTTGGCTGGGGCGGAGGCTTTGGCTGGGGCTGGGGTGGCTATTACAGGCCATACTACTATGCCTACGGTGGCCCGTTTGCCTATGCCGGCGGCCCTACCTATTCTGAAAAAGAACATTTCAAAGAAGGTACATTAATTATCGACTTGATTGACCCGCGTACCCACCGCATAGTATGGCGCGGGTTTGGTGTTGGCGAGGTGCATAAAAATGCGCAAAAAAACATTGATGATTTGCCAAAAGTAGTTGATGGCGTGTTGGAACAATTGCAACTGCTGCCATCGAAAAACTCGTAAAACAACTTACAATACCTCAGAAGATTTGACAGCTTTTTAAAATTGTCAAATCTATCTCAAACAGAAAAACTCCGGATATTACCCCGCTTAATGCGCGGCAATCATCCGGAGTTTTTCTATATAAGTGCCTCGCGATCTTTTGAAATCTCCGCGATTACGTGTTCTATTAAATTTTCTGAGCGGCTAGGCTTGATACTTTTCGCTTACTATTCAGATGCCATGCGGCAAATACAATCGCCACAATGGCCAGCAGCACAACCCAGGTATCCAGCGGGCATCCAATATTATCAGGGTCGTTACCGTTGCAGGGTTCGCCCGGGTCCTGCGCGTACATCACCGTAACGTTAGCCAGCAACAATAATAGTGTACAAAAAAATATTTTCAAACGCATAAAACTTTTCTTTACGAACTACAATTAATCAAAAATACATTTTTAAATTGCAATTCTATCACTTATCCACATCGCCAACGTTAAATACGAAAGTTGAGTGCTATATTTTATTACGGCTATAGTTTAATAAATTTCGCTTTTCCAACAGCCGAATTATCTGCTTTATTTACCACATCAACTACATAAGTACCAGGCAATAAGGCGCTTACATTCTCCTGCAAGGTTGACTGTGCCGTTGTAATTGTCTTTAGCACTTTGCCCATACTGTTTGTAATATTAATACTGTAGGATAGATTATTACTTTTTGTAAGATTCACGCTATTTTGCACAATTGCCAGGTTGATGGTGCTTACCGCGGGGTTAGGATAAATATTAACGGCATTGTTGTTTATATCATCAACATTGGTATACATCAATGTTATTGCTTTTGAGTAGGTTATAGTTCCGTTTAAATCCTCAAGCTTAATGCGATAGGTATTGGCCGCTATAACAGGTTTTTTATCGGTGAAGCTGTAAGTACCTTCGTCGCCCGATGCAAATCCACCCAGCACTGAGTAGTTCTGCCCGTTATCAGTACTTCTTTCAACCGTAAAGTTGGTATAAAATTCTTCGTTTTCGGTTTTCCACACCAGTTCAGACCCATTAGTCGTCTTCGACGCTGTAAAATCCAGCAAATGCAGGCCTAACGCCTTGCTTTCGCGAATTACCAGGGTAAACCTATTGGCGCCAAACGAGTTGGTATCGATCTTCAGGATATTAAATTTGTAGCTTGAATTATGCTTTATATCCAGCGAGTCCTTTTTATAGGCATCTTTCAACCAAATTTCGTAAATGTCTGGGATATCTTTTAACTCCGTACGGTTTATAGCATACTGGCCATCGGTACTCGCATTTACATTCAATTTGATAACAGTTCTTTTAGTCTTTGGGAAAGGGACAAGGTTAATGGCCAAATCTTTACTGTCCGACGATTTACTTGAAAAGCTTACACCGCCACTGCCTGTCATGTGCTCTGAATCCTCATTGTCAACAAACTCGTTTTTTGCCGAGTTGTCAAAACGCACCAGGGTTTCCTCAATGTTATCTGAATCTTTAAACAGTTCCAAACGCATATACCTAAGGTCGGGGTTAGCGCTCCTTACAGGGTGGGTGCTCAATAACAAAGTTGAACCCGTGGCGGCGGTGGGGCCGGTTACCTGCACGCTGGTTTTTGCTGCCTCATTAAAAGTTAAAGAAGCTGTCGCATCCTGGGCCTTTACGTAAAAACCCTGCCCGCTCGGAATGATGTTCGATCCGCCATTTACGCCCGAGGCACCGTCGTACGTGGCATAAATCTTGGTCGATTCGTTGAATATATAGATCTTACTGTTAACTTTCGGCGCATAAATACCGGCTGTTGGGTCGGTGGTGCTCCGCTTATCCCAGTCTATCGAACTGGCGTAAGGGTTACCAACCAGGTTGTACCCGCCATAACCTGCATTGCCCGTAACCGTTGAACATTGCAGGGTTGACAACTGCGTGTACCAGTTAACTACCGTTACCGCCTGCTGGTTTAATGTCCCTCTTGTTACAAAAACGTTGGCTTCGGGTACCGTCGTGGTGATGTATTTAGTAGCGATATTAGTCATATTACCCCTGTAGAACATCCAGAAACCGGTGCCTACATGTAAATTAAAGGTGCCATCAAAGTCAACCCCTATTGAATACAGTGTTGAATTATTTATTTTGTTTAC
>JBDUDE010000971.1:0-10824 GCA_040003105.1 Mucilaginibacter sp.
ATCAACTAATCACTATATTTGTTATGTACTTAGAAGCAAAAGAAACAGCCCGGCTCTATAAGCTGCTGACCGATAAATTAGGCAGCGACACAACCGAGGCCATGTTTAAATACATTGATAATAAAACTGAACGTTCAGTGGAAGCAACGATAAAGACATTAGCTACAAAGGATGACATTGCCAATGTTCGTAAAGAGGCAGCCGAAAATAAAGCAGAAACTATTAAGTGGATGTTTATTTTTTGGATGGGACAGGTAGCCGCTACACTGGCCATTGTAGCTTTATATGTAAAAAAATAATTCTGCAATGACTTGACCGGGGGCCAGCCAATTTGCTGTTTCATTGCCCGTTTTCTTTGCGATTTTAAAAAAGTAAAATAAGACTTGCCAGGGTCCGGCTCTACTTTTAATTTTAGTGTAATAGGTTAAATTTTTGCCGTGAGCGAACTTTTAAAAACAATAGCTACAAAAGACGATATCTTAGCTTTGAAAGATAGTATTTTAAGTTCGCTAAAGGACCTTCGCGCCGATATGCGAAAAAGCCGCAAAAAAATCATCTGGCCGATGTTTTTCTTTGCACTTGCCCAGGTAATAGCAAATGGCTTTATATTCTATTTCTTTTTGAAAAGGTAGAAAACACGTAACTCATTCAACTTAATCAACCCAAACCAACTCACTCAACTTTACCGTCACTCCCCCTTCAAATAAATGGTTTTCTCAACAATGGTATGAATCACCTCATCCAGTTCCTTCGCCGTGGCGTCGATATGGTTAATAATTTCTTTGTTCATCGGGTTATCCGGTGTATTCCGGTCGAATAAATTCACCAGGCCGAGTATTGTTGCTACGGGTCGCCGTATGTCATGCGAGCTTATAGATGCAATTTCCTGAAGCCGCTTGTTCTGATCCTTAACATGGTCCTGGTTTCTTTTATTTTCAATTAAAACTCTAAGAATATTGGCGGTGCGCTCAATCATGTGCAGCTCTTCGGGTATCGGCTGGCGCTTTTGGGTATAATAAATTGCAAATGTGGCCAGCACCTGTGCACTGTTTGAACTGATAATAGGGGTAGACCAGCAGGCTCTTAACTGGTGCGGCAGCGCGAGTTGTTTATAATCGGCCCATAAAGGGTCGGTTTCAATATTGCTCACAATTACCTGGCTGCGATGGTAAGCAGCCGTACCGCAGGAGCCAGCTTTAGGTCCGATCGCCGCCCCATCAATGGCCATGCAGTATTCGGCCGGCAGCCGGGGCGCGGCAAGATGGTACAGTTTTTCCTGGGCCTCGTCAACTTCCAGCACCGAGCAAATCATGTCGGGATATATTTCTTCAATTCCCTTAAGCAATTGTGTAACCGTTTGCGAGAGCGTATACAGTGATGAAGCGTTTAGCTCAAGCACGTTTTTTTCGAGCGCCAAAATCAGCCGTTGTGTTTTTATGGCTGTAATATCCCTTATAAACACCGCTATCTCGCCATTGTAGGGGTAGATGTTTACCCTTAGCCATCTTTTCAATTGCAGGTTAAAATATTGCAGTTGGCTTGATATATTACTGTTAAAAGCAGTTTCAAATTCAGCAAGTATGGTGTCGGTTAGCCCTAAGCTGGTTATTTGTCTGAAATTTATGTCGGTTAGCTGTTCGCTTCTTAAATTGGTGATAGCCTGGAAAGCCGGGTTGAACGATGTTACCCGCCAGTTACTGTCGATAATAAAAAAACCTTCGTTGAAGCTTTGAATAATATGGTGAATACTATCGGTAACCTCCTCGTTGCCTGCGCTGTTAATACTGCCTGTTAAGTTAACACCGGTAGCGTACACCAGGTTGTCATCCGTATTTAAAAAAATTGACCATTTTACGTTGTAATACAGTCCGTTTTTTGCTTTAATGCGGCTTTCGTGCCCCGTAATCTTGTTTTCAACCGGCAGGTTCTTAAACAAATCATGTTGCCTTTTTATGTCGGCCGGGTGCGAAAAATCATTAGCTTTCCGGCCTTTTAGCTCGTCTTCGGTATAAGCCAAAAACTGCCTGAAAGCTGCGTTTGTTTTAATAAAACTTCCGTCCCTGCTCAAAAGGCAAAAAAAGTCGGCTGACTGCTCAAAAAGAAATATAAGATTTGAACCCATTCCTATAGGGATAAGGTAAGCATGTAAAGTAAATTTAACGATATTTTGCGGATAATAGCAAATAAGATAGCGATTGCAGGTTAGAGACCAGAGATTAGAAAAATAATAACCAGTAAATACCAATGACTAATGACAAGCAGCGAACTGACCAATGCCCAAGCTACGGCGTAGTAACCGCCACCGGCAATACTTTACCATTAAAAAAGCGGTGGCCGGTTATCGCAAAGTCAGCAATGTACTTACCCATCTCAAAAGCCATAACCGGCGATTGGTATCCGGGGAATGCCTGCTCCAGCATTTCGGTTTGGGCCGAACCAAGCGCAAGGCAGTTAACGTTAATTTCCAGTTCAGCCAGTTCAAGTGCAAGGCACTCGGTTAAGGTATGCAGCGCTGCCTTACTTGCCGAATAAGCTGCCATTCCCGGGAATTTAATACTCCCCTGGAAACCACCCATACTGCCAATGTTAACAATATGCGCGCCTTTGGGCATCAGGTTAAGCAATGCCTGAATGATGCGTACATGGCCTATAAAGTTGCTTTGCAGCATCTCAACAAAGTCGCTTTCCAGCAATTGGGTAAAAGGTTTATTTATGAGTACGCCTGCATTGTTTATCAGCACATCAACCCGGTTATCGAAATTTGCGTTGATGAATTGCTGCAGGCCTGTGTAGTCATCATGTACGATATCAAAAGCCAATGCGAATATTTCGGCATCCGGGTTTAGTCCGTGCGCAATTTCCAGCAAACGTTCCAGCTTATCCTGTGAGCGGGATAGCGCAATTACTTTATGCTTGCCCGATAATATCAGCTCAAGTACGGCCTCGAAGCCTACGCCGCTGCTGGCGCCAGTTATAATAATGTTCATAGATGGACGAGTTGGTGAGGGCAATTTTACAAACAAATTCTTTAAACCACCAATTTTTGCTCAACAGGATGTTTTATCAAATAAAAGCCATCGTTTATAAGCTTTTTAAATTCAGGTTGGGTGTTTGCTTTGTTTTCCAGGAACGTCCTTATTTCATCGGCAAGAGCATGTTCTGCATCTTCATGGTCAAGTATTTCCAGTATTTCCAACGCACAAAGCCAGTCATCGTGATGAAACTTCCGCAGCATCTGCCACACATTCCCTAAAAAGCCGAAATCGCCACCGGTTTGCCTGCGGTTGCGTACCTGCTGGTAAAGCTTGTGCAGTTCTTTGGTCCGGGCATCGTAAACAGCGTGGTGCGTTGCCGTATTTGATTTGTAGGCTATCTCCAAAAATTCTTCTTTATCAGCTGCGCCGCAAAAAACGGATATAATCTCTTCACCCACAGCCATATCGTATGCCCCCCAGTCCGGCTTGAATAATTCTTCACCTTCTTTACCCGTAACAGTACAATTATTAAACGTAATAAACTGCGTCTTTCCGTTCGATGCGTGTATTTGCTTCACCTCGCCGCTAACAGTAATACCGCTTTCAAACTGAAGTGTAGTGGTTTTGCCTTTCTCAATACCAAAATAGTTAAGCTCTTCTACACTTAAATCTTCCAGCGGCATGGCGTGGCCTTGCAATTTGCCAACAGGAGAGCTGAATCCATCTTTGTGGTAACCCTTGCTGTGGCCTTTCAGCTGTTTATTGTCTATTGCCAACGCCGATGGCCCTGCGGTTTTTATAGATACCGGTAATCCCTTGTGCTGTGTAAAACCAGTAAATGTTCCTGAAACCTGCAAGCCGGAACTGTAAACTGCAGTACAAGTATTTTTACTGTCGATAGCCTTTTGCAGCCCGTAAATTCCGCCCCTGCGGAACGACATGGTGTCTGCAAAAGCTTCCAGCACGTCAATCAGGTTCTGAAATGTAGGGGTAACAAACAGTTGTGGTTGCGTGGTGGTAATATCGTAGGTGTAATTTACCGCATCAATAGTATATGGTATCTTTTTGATATCGCAGTCCATACAGCTTGAACTTTCACCAATTGACGATAGCAGGCCCGCACCATAAATTTTAGGATTTTCAAGCGTGCCGATCAGGCCGTATTCAACAGTCCACCAATGCAGGCGGCTCAATAACGCCATTTCAGATGGTTCGCCCATGTTTTCCTGGCGATGAGCCAGCAGTTCTTCGGCTTTTTTTATTTCGACGGCGTCGGCATCGGGCATTTCTTTTAATATCGATAAAGCCCTTATCGCTTCATACAATTCAAAATCCTGCGCCGAAAACATTGCTTTTGCACCTATCGACCCAAAATAGCTCAAATATTCGTGGTAGTCCTTATCTGCAATTATCGGCGCATGCCCGGCCGACTCATGGATAATATCAGGCGCAGGCGTATACTCAATATGGTTCAACTGGCGAATATCGGCAGCAATAACCAGTACCCGGTATGCCTGGTATTCCATAAAGGCAGCAGGGGGGATAAACCCATCAACCGTAACAGCGCCCCAGCCAATCTTGCCAAGGGCATCATTCATCTCCTGCAGGCTCGGAATTTTCTCTATCGTTAAACCGGCTTTTTCAAGCCCGGGAATGTAGGGATAATAGGCAACATCTTTAAGGTAGCTATAGTTTTGCCGCATTACATAACGCCAAACCGCATGGTCAATGGGCGTGTAATGTTCGTAGTGCTGGTCAACAATAAATTGCTTTAAATGTGCAGGTAAGGCAGCTACCTGCGGGTTATTAAAATCATTAAAACCGGCCATTATTTTGGTTTATTTATAAAACGCAAAATTAGGAATTTAGTTTAACCGGCAAATTTTATTGGTATAGATAAACAATAAATTTACAGAATTATTGAGAAGTATTTAGCTTGATTTAAAGTCTATTTATTCTATAGATAAAACAATTGTGCAAATTAAATTCTGCTTAGTGTGTGTTACACAATATCGTTATCTGCATTGCCCTTTGCCGGTATGCCATCCATCAGGCGGCTTGGTTTCAGCATATAATAAAGGCCTGAAAGGGCTACCAAAACCGATATTAAGTAAAATGATGTCGCCAGCAACACGCCAATGTCTGCATTTATCGGGAAAACTTTCGACAGCGCCGTAAAAAAAGCCTCGCGGGCGCCTGCGCCACCCGCTGTAGGGATAAGAATAGCAAAGCCTGATAGTAAAAACGATAAAAGGTAGGGTGGAAATGCGCCCTTATAACCCGCCTGGTAAAAATCGGGCTGGCTTAATATTATGCAAAGTATTGTTCCCAATTGCAGCAGTTGTAAAACAAGCGCTTTTGCGTGCGCCTGGAAAAAATACCGGGTATAATCTTTAAAAAAACGGTGTACAACAAAGTAATAGATTAACGAACCAACGATAAACACACCGGCGGCTATCCACGTATACTTCGCTAGTTGAGGGATAAAAAATGAAAGCGTAACAGTCAACAAACCAATTATCCAAAGGCCGCTCAGCCTGTCGAACATTACCGCCCAAAAAAGCCTTTTAACCGGCACCTTGTAAGTTTTATTAAGGAGGTACATTTTGTACCCGTCGCCGCCAATGCCGCCGGGCAATAATATGTTATAAAACATCCCCAAAAAGTACAGCCGCAAGTTATAGCGCGGGTTAAGGTTTAACCCAATCGACCTAAAAAAACTCAGCAGCCGCCAGGCCGAAACAATCATCGAAAAAAAGAAACAAATAATCGCAATGCCGTACATCCACCAATATTTGGGGTGGAAAAGCCTGTACTTTACCGCGTTAAAATCAACCTTGTTAAAAACCCAAATCAGCAATACGGTGGTGATGCCAATTTTTAGCAGCAGCTTGGCAATGTTCCATATTTTTTGCTTTAGCGTTTTGGGCTTTAAATCTTCCGTAGCTTCTTCGGCCGCGTCTTCAATGGTAGTCATGCGGGGCAAAGGTAGCAAAAAAGAGAGACGTGCTGATTTGATTCGGTTTACATTCAGGGAATCGCTTTTAAAAAATAAACGCGGCTTTCTCATAGCGATGGGTTTTAAACCCATCGCTATGATAGAATTTTTCTAACTAATCTATTTAAAGATAAGTAAGATAACTGTTAATCCTGCAAATCTTCAAAATCTCTCAATCGTTTTATTTCTTGTCGTTTTTCTCCAGCAACGCCAATATCTTATCCAATTTATCAATTTCAATTGAGTTTAGCTTTTGCAATAACTGTTCTATTTCAATTTTTGCCTCGCAATTGGTTCGGTAATCAGCATCGGCCTGTGCGCGGTCGCGCTCACTTTGGCGGTTTTGGGCCATCATGATAATTGGCGCTGCGTAGGCTGCCTGGGTCGAGAAAACCAGGTTAAGCAAAATAAAAGGGTAAACATCCCATTTGTAGGCAAAGCCTATAACGTTTAGCACCATCCAAGCCAGTACAATGAGGGTTTGGATAATAATAAATCGCCACGAGCCCATGCCGTTTGCAACCGAGTCCGCAAGTTTTTGGCCGAATTCTAATGAGTCCTGGTGTAATTGATGCCAGGTTTTTGTGTGTTCCATAAGGGGTTTTAAATTTAAATTTCTTTTTGATAAATATATGGAAAAATTAGACCCAAGAACCAAGAGTCAAAAATCAAGAAAAAAGAACTGCCGGAAAATTACCAATTGGAGCAGTTTCTATTTCAGGTTACTGACTTTGCTTCTTCTCTCTTGCTTCTTGATTCTTGGCTCTTGGTTCTGAAAAAAATGCTTTTCATTTTTATGATAAACTTTTATAGTTTAGGTTTGGGGATATTTAGCTGCCGCAGAGAAACCTGTGTGTGGTTTTTATAACCCATATTTGTTGTTTTAAAAAGAAAATTACGGTCCGGTATGCAAGAAGACATGATCCTGGAAACCATATCGGTTACCAAAAACTATTTTGGCGATAAATCTTCAGGAGTTAATAACGTAACCATATTCATCCCCAAAGGAAAAGTTACTGCCATTGTAGGCGAAAGCGGCAGCGGTAAAACCACCTTGCTGAACTTATTATATGGTTTATTGCAGCCCGACAGCGGCGAAGTTTTTTTTAAGGAGGAACGCATTTTAAAACGCGAAGAAAAACTGCAACCGGCTCACGAGGCCATGCGCCTTGTTACCCAAAATAACCAGGATATGGATTTGGAAGCAACAGTATGGGAAAGCGTACGCTCGGGCTTACGGATTGGCGAGCTTGGGCTCGATACGGAGGGAAAGAAAATAACCGACTCATTAAACATGCTGGACATTTTGCCGCTTAAAGACCAGCCCTTCGGCAAGCTTAGCGGCGGCGAAAAACAGCGCGTAACCATTGCCAAGGCCCTGATAAGCAAACCCGAGGTGATTTTGCTTGACGAACCTTTTAACCAGGTTGACGCCACTTATCGCGAAGGCTTGCAGCACGATATTCGCTACATTGTAAAAGAGTGGGGGGTAACTGTAGTATTAGTAAGCCACGACCCGGCCGAAATACTCTCCATGGCCGACGAGCTGATAGTTTTAAAAGAAGGCGAAATTGTTGAAAACGGCAGCCCCGAAGACCTTTACAATACCCCCAAACTACTGTACACAGCACAAATACTGGCAAGCAGCAGTCAGCTCACATCCGAGGAGGCCAAAAGCTGTGGGATAAAAAGTAAACGCGGTACAGTGGTAATTTATGCCGAGCATGTTAAAATTACCAAAGGCTTCGGCAGTAAATGGACGGTTAAGCAAATACTGTTCAAAGGATTTTTTGAAGAGTTGATAATTGAGCGCGGAGGGGTAATACTCAGGGCAAACAACTACAACAAAGGCAAATACGATATTGGCAGTAAACTCAGCATCAGCATTGAAGATTATTTTGAGTTTGGCAAATGGGAAACGCCTGCGCGGTCATTGCCGAAGGATATTTAGTGTTCCGCAAGATTTACGAAGTTTTTAAAACTTCGTAAATCTGAATCTTACATTCAACAATCCGCTACCGCAGCTTCTTTCGGACTTTCGAACTTTTCGGACTTTCGGATTCTCCTGTACTTACCCAAATTAATCAGCAATACACTCACCAATATCACCAGCAACCCGCTTAATTGCAAAAGTGAGATACTTTCATGCGCAAACGTAACTCCCAATATAACCGCTACAACAGGATTTACATAGGCATAGGTGCTTACCTGCGTAGCCGGCCGCACTTTTAGTAAAAATGTGTAAGCGCTAAATGCAGCCACCGACCCAAAAATGCTGAGATAAATTACCGACATCCAACTGTTGAGGGGAATGCTTTGCAGCTGCAGGTTGTGGTATTCGCCGTGCAATAGGCTGGCCGGCACAAACACAAAACCAGCCGCAAGCATTTGCCATGCACTGTTTACCGGTGCCGACCCTGAGGTTAAATTGTGTTTAAAATACAGCGAACCTACAGCAAAACCCAGGGTGCCAATAATCAGCAATAGCATCCACGGGAGGTTGGAATGTGCGGCACCGTTTGTGAAAATGCCTTTTGTCTGCTCGCCGAATAATAGTAAAACACCGCTGAAACCGATGATAAGCCCCGCTATCGTCCATTTGTTTTTAAAATTCGTCGACCAGTTTTTTCTGTCGAGCAATACTATCCATATTGGTGGGCATGACAGTACAATAGCCACCATCGCGCCGGGTAAAGTTTGCTCGGCCCAGCTTACCGCCCCGTTCGAAATAAATAACAACAGGAAACCGCTTATTGCGGCGTGCATAATATTGCGCCACACAAATATTTTTTCGCCTTTTATGGCGCACCATATCATCAGCAACAGTCCCGCCGACGTGTAACGCAGCGCCCCCAAAATAAATGGCGGTATGCCGCCGGTTACCGCAACCCGGATAAAAAAATAGGTGGAGCCCCAAACAATATAAATGGTGGCAAATGAAATAAATATTAATAATGCAGGCGCATTATTTTTAGTGTTTACAGACATCGTAAATAAATTAAAAGGTACGTCAATAGGAATTTTCTTCAACCGCTCTTTGAGTTGAAACGGCAATAAAAAGTTAATTAACCCCCGATGCATTGCCTGCAATAAAGGGTAAGTAACTGATTGGTTTAGAAAATCCTAGACGCCTGCTAATGCTTTCACTTGTCTTTCTTTCCGGTATTTGGCCAGGTTAATCAACAACACGCTGCCTAATATTACAAACAAGCCTGCCAGCTGTATAAATGAAATGTTTTCGTGGATAAATACAACCCCTAATATCACAGCTATCACAGGGTTAACATAGGCATAAGTGCTTACCTGAGTGGCTGGCCTTACCTGTAGCAGCCAAACGTAGGCACTGTAGGCAGCTATCGACCCAAAGAACACGAGGTAGGTAACAGCCAGCCAGCTGCTGGTGTGTATGCTGTCCACGTTTAAATTGCTGAACTCACCGTGAATAATACTCACCGGCACATACACAATGCCGGCGGTCAGCATTTGCCAGGCGGCGCTAACCGAACCCGAGCCCGAAGTTGGCCTGTGTTTTGAAAATAGCGACCCTCCCGACCATGATATCGACCCGAAAAGCAGCAATAGCATCCACGGCAACTTTGATGCGCCGCCGCCCGAAAACATAACACCAATCTGTTCACTAAACAGCAGTATTACGCCTGCAAAACCAATTATTAACCCCACAATAGTGGCTTTATTTTTTAGGTTGATGCCCCAGTTTGGCTTATCAAGCAATACAAACCATATCGGTGCTGAGGATACCATTATGGCTACCATAGCGCTTGGTAATGTTTGCTCGGCCCAAATTACTATGCCGTTGCCTATAAAAAGCAGCAGGAAGCCAGTTATCGCCGCGTTGATAACATCCTGCTTCACAAAAATCTTTTCGCCTTTTGCTACGCACCACCCCATCATTAAAACGCCCGCTATAATAAAGCGGACGGCGCCCAGCATAAACGGCGGCAGACCGCCCTGCTCGGCAATCCTGATGAAAAAGTAGGTGGAGCCCCATACAACGTAAACCGTCGCAAAGGCAATGATAACCAATAGGGGAGAAGCTGATTTTTGTGAGGCTGAAGGCATGGTATATTTATTTTTCGGGTATAACCAATTGTTGTTGTTCTTTAACCGTCTCGAGCACAATAGTTGTGCGCGTACTTAAAAGGTTGGGTATTTTGCTGAACTCGTTGCGCATCAGGTGCATCAGCGAGGCAGAATCGTAGGTACGCACTTTTACCAGGTAACAATCGTCGCCGGCTATGTGGTGCACTTCCTGCACTTCGGGTATGGTGGCTAATTGCTTGGCGGTATCATTGCAGCCCGGGCCGTCAGCAGCCTTCATAAAAATAAAAGCCAGCATTTTTTGCTGCAGCGCATCGGGGTTTATGCGGGCCGTGTATTGGCGGATAACGTTTTTCTGCTCCAGTTTTTTAACGCGCTCCAGTATGCCCGACGGTGCCATACCCAGCTCGCGTGCCAGGTCGGCGTTGCTGATGCGGGCATTGTCCTGCATTAATCGCAAAATATGCAGGTCCGTTTTATCCAGTATGATCTCTGTTTCGTTAATCATACTGTAATATTACGACTATTTTGAATTTAATTCATAATAGTATTTTAAAAAATGAATTTAATTCGACAAAAGTGGAATTTGTGTGTTTGAACTTCTTTTTTAAGATGGTTCGTGAATTTTGTCATTGCGAGCGAGGTACGAGCGCGGCAACCTCGTCGTTATGTTTATACGCCAGGCAAATTCTCCACCTTTCTATTTGAGAAGCACGGCGACGGGATTGCTTCGTCGTTTCCTCCTTATAATGACGTGTTTATAAGTTACTGATTATCAGTATACTTTTTTTA
>JBDUDE010000482.1:0-3208 GCA_040003105.1 Mucilaginibacter sp.
ACGCGTACATCTCGCCAAAAAACTACGAGAAAGAACAGAATGTACCGACCTGGAATTACCTTGCTGTTCATGCCTACGGCAATTGCGTTATTTTAGACAGCGAGGAAGAAAAAGCCGCCTTACTTGCAGAAACCATTAAATACTACGAAGCCGATTACCTAAAGCAATACGAAAGTCTGCCTGGTGACTACAAGCAAAAAATGATGAAAGGCATCGTTGCGTTTCAAATTATTGTGGACGACCTGCAGGCCAAAAAGAAACTCAGCCAAAACCGGAGTGAAAAAGAGCGGGAGAACATTATTGTAAGTTTAGGCAAATCTGAAGATAAGAACGCAAAAGAAATTGCTGCTTACATGTCGGTAAAAAACAAATAGCCGGTACATTACATCCTACAACTGAGAAGCACAATCGCTAGTCTGTGGTTCTATTAACCGCTATGACAAGCGCGTGAAAATGTGTAAATCATTCATTTTTTCAACTCGTTGATTATAAGATATTTATGCATTTGTAATTTAAAATTGTGTAAACTTTTGTAAACTTTTTTAAATGCACAATTAGTATTACTAATATTATTAGTAAAATACAAATCTTTCCTTACATTTGTTCTATGCCAGCTAAACGCATCATCATGCATATCGACCTCGACTCGTTTTTCGTTTCGGTGGAGCGGAAGTTCGATCCGTCGTTGATTGGCAAACCTGTAATTATCGGTGGTTCGGCAGAGCGGGGAGTGGTGGCCAGTTGTAGCTACGAAGCGCGTAAATATGGCATACATTCGGCAATGCCTACTAAGCAGGCTTACAAGCTTTGCCCGCATGCCATATTTTTACGAGGTTCTCATGGGCGTTATGGGGAGGCTAGTCGCGAGGTTACGGAGATTATCAATAACGCCGTACCGTTGTTTATGAAAACCTCGGTGGATGAGTTTTATGTAGACTACACGGGCATGGACCGGTTTCATAATTGCTATAAGCACGCTTCGGAACTGCGGCAAAAGATAATGAAGGATACGGAATTGCCAATATCCTTTGGTATGTCATCGGGTAAAACAGTATCCAAAATGGCTACCAACCAGGCTAAGCCCAATGGGCAACTGTATATACCGCATGGTGCCGAGAAACAGTTTTTGGCGCCATTGGCTATCAGCAAAATTCCCGGTTTGGGTGAAAGCACCAGTCAGAAACTTTATCAATATGGTATTGAACGAATAGGGCAACTGCAAAAGATGGACATTCGCTTCTTAGAGGCCGTTTTCGGCAAAATGGGCCGCTTTATCTGGGAAAAGGCGCAAGGTATTGACCACGGCGAGATAATCCCGCACAGCGAACGTAAATCTATCTCTACCGAGCACACCTTCCACACCAACGTATCCGACAGGCAAAATATAGAAACCATACTTGTTTCAATGACGGAGGAGTTATCGTCCAAACTGCGTAAAGAAAACAAACTGGCATCGTGCCTGGCCATAAAAGTTCGCTATGCCAATTTTGAAACGCATACTCAGCAGGAAAAAATACCGCTAACTGCTGCCGAACACATACTGATACCCGGTGTGAAAAACCTGCTTAAAAAAGCCTGGAACCAGCACCGGCCGATAAGGTTAATAGGGGTGAGGCTAAGCAACCTGGCGACCGGCAGCTACCAAATAAACTTGTTTGAAGATAACGAGGAGCAGATACGGCTTTACCAGGCCATGGATAAAATAAATTTTAAGTTTGGCGAAAAAACGGTTTGCCGGGCCGCGGGCATGGAAATTGGGACGAGGAATTTTAATCCGTTTATGCGTGGCTGAACCGCTGATTTAAATTGATTGCGATGATTACGCTGATTTTTACCTTTGTTTGCGACAACACCAACAACGGTAGAAAGGGTTTATTTTTTCGCCTTTGTTGGTGTCATCAACAAGACCTTTACTTATCTGGTCTACGAAATGCCGGGGCAAGCTGGCTACTTTTTGTATCTCACGACGTTAGCGAGACAAAAAAATCCTGCCGTCCTATAAATCCTAAAAATCATAGTTCTTTTTTCATCAGTAAATCCGTCTGCTTGTCATCGCCCAGCATAAAATCGTGGCTACCGCATATCTCAAAGCCCTGATGTTTATAAAAGCCCAAAGCTCTATCATTGTGTTCCCAAACGCCAAGCCATACGTAGGTAAATTGCTTGCCTCGGGCCATATTTATAGCAAAATCGAGCATCTGTTTGCCTATTTGCTTACCATGATGTTCTCCAGATACATAAATACGTTCAACTTCCAATGCGTTTTTATCCTGGTATTCGGTTTGGGCATCGTTGAAATTCAATTTCATGTAACCGGCAATTGTACCGTCAATCAACGCGTAGTAAAATTCGGAATTGGGGTTATCAAGCTGGCGCTGCATATTCTGCAGCGTAAACGCTACCGAAGAATAAGCCTCCATATTAGCGGGCTCGTTTAAATGGGCAAAAAATTCGTAAAATGTTTTTTTGCTGTAAGCTAATAAAGTATCAGCCTGCGATGGCTCTACTTTTTTGATTTGGATATTTGCCAATTTTGATTGTGATTAGTAGTCGCAAGATAATGAATCTTCAAATTTTCAAATCAGCAAATCTTCAAATTAACTAATCAAACTGCTCCTGCAATCTTATCAGCCTGTCAATCATCAAATTCAGCTTTTCTTCCTCGTTTTTAAACATTCTTGGTTTCAGGTAAAAAGTGATAAACAAAAACCAAATGATGATGGAGCCGTACGTTATCAGCTTAAAGTAAGTGGGGGCGTCTTCCAGTACCTCAACAAAATACAGGGCCAGGCCGGTGCTTATCATCAGCATAAAAACATAATAAAACCAGCCGATAGTTTTGGTGCGGTTTTTTTGATATTCTTTAAGCGTATTGAGGTATTCGGTGGGGTTTTGGGTGAGGTCGTGTTTGTTTAATATATGGTAGTGGCGAACTATAAGGGACAAATACAGCAGCATGGTAACCAAAATCAGCAATATGCCAACAATGGTGGCAGGAGAGCGAAACGCAAAAAAGAACGTAATAATAAAGGCGCAAACTATCAGCCCAATCATGGCAACAATACCCCAGTAAAGTTTACTGGTAATGCCGCGTATCCCTTTCTTCACCTGTTTTAACGCCTCGTCCACCGAAAGCTTGTCGTGTTTTGGCTGTCCCTGCCAAACCGACATTAAGTGCTCAAATTCTTTCATAGTGGTTATACAATTC
>JBDUDE010000498.1:0-3196 GCA_040003105.1 Mucilaginibacter sp.
ATCAAGCGCGATAGTTGGTTTGCCGCTGTTGTCAAAAGCACCGAGGCCATACCCCTGCCAGTTGTAAGCTTCAGGCTCCCAATAAAAAACCCCAAGCCCGTTGCTGCCGCTTACTGAATTTACTTTGGTGATAATATCTGTTAGAAAGCTGCGACTTGCATCGGGAGATGAGGCCTGCATACCCACCTCAACAACCATACAAGGGGTTGAATAACGGCTAACCATATCGTTTATATTGGCCAGGCACTTGTTGTCGTAATCGGCCCAGTTATCAGTCGAAGGATACAGCGACATGCCGATAATATCCCATTGCGCACCATTTGCCTTCAATCCGTCAAACATCCAGCGGAACAAGCTATTGTCAAAGCCGTTAGAGATATGCACAATTACTTTAGTAGCGCTGCTCACCGATTTAACCGCAGAATACCCTGCCTTTATCAGCGCTGCGAAGTTTGCCATATTTTTTGAGGCGCGGCCATCATCCCAAAGCATACCATCATTGGTTTCATTACCTACTTGTACCCAATCAGGCGTAATGCCGTTGGTTGTTAAGGTATTCATTACGTTCACGGTATAATCATGCAGCGATGTAGTTAAAGTTGCAAAATCAAGTGTTGCCCATGCAGCGGGCTTTGGCTGTTTGCCTGGGTCGGCCCAGGTGTCGCTGTAATGAAAGTCAATCATTATTTTCATGCCGGCAGCTTTTGCCCGCAATGCTTTTGCAACAAGGTCGGCGGTATTGCACCACCCATCCGCAGGATTAACCCATGCGCGTAACCTGATGGAATTAAAGCCAAGGCTTTTCATCAACCCAAACAACTCCTGCTGGTTACCGCTTTTATCATAAAACTTAACACCCGATGACTCCATTTGAGTAACCCAGCTGATATCAGCCCCTTTAGCAAAACTTGCAGACACTACAGGCGGTTTATATGTTTGGGGCGGGGTTGGCGGCGGATTGCCGCCTTTATTTGAGCAGGATACGATTAGTAATAACAGACCCCAGTAAACCCACAATATCTTTTTCATGCCGGTGTTTTTTTAGATCGTAAATTGGTGAAACAAATATATAATCCTGCCAGTATAAAATAAAATGTTAGTTTAACATTTATTATTCAGTTTTGAGATGAGTTGATTGATACCGCTACTCACGTTTGTCTAAACTACTGGCAAAATAAACTAACTGATAATGAGCATGTTTCATAGCGTTCCGGGTGTTCCACGTAGGAAAATGGAACGTTTTGCCGGTACGCGAATGATTTTAAAGAATAAAAAAGATGTATAAAAAGCCACGGATATTTGCCTTTTTATACATCTTTAACGTGTTCTATAATCTTCCTGTCCTTGAAGGAACGGCGTTTGATATAAAGTTAAAGCTTTGGGTTTGGTCGCCAATTTGAATTTTAAACTCGCCAGCTTCTGTTACTGTTTTGCTGATATCATTTACAAAAGCCAAATCTTTAGCTGTAATTTTAAAGGTAACCGTTTTAGTTTCGCCGGGTTTAAGGTTGATTTTATCATAGGCCCTTAAACGTTTGGTGTCGGGTGCAATGCTCGCATACATCTGGCTGGTGTACAACAATACCGCCTCTTTACCTTCGAGAGTGCCGGTATTCTTGACATCAACCGTAACCGTTAAAGTTTCGTTTTCTTTTAAATTAGGTTTACTCAAATGCAGGTTACTATAGCCAAAAGTAGTGTAGCTTAAGCCAAAACCAAATTCATAAAGCGGGTTGTAGCTATGGCTGTCATCTGAATTGCCATTCTCCAAATTTTTGCGATAATAGTTGTTCAAAGAATTTGGATATTTCGGATAAGTAACCGGCAGCCTGCCCGATGGATTGGCATCGCCAAATAAGATGCTTGCCAGTGCATCTCCACCTTCGTTACCCGCAAGATAAGTCATTACAGTAGCTGCCGACTGGCTCTCGGCCTGGGTAACAATACGTGGCCTGCCCTCAGCCAAAACCAAAATTACAGGTTTACCGGTTTTAGCCAGTTCCATAGCTAATTGCGTTTGCGCCCAAGGCAGGTTAAGGTCATCAATATTACCCACGTTTTCGGTATAGGATAACTCGCCTAAGCAAAGTACAACAACATCGGCATTTTTAGCCGCCTTTACTGCGTCGTTTACATTTTTAAGGCTATCAAAAGTCGCACCCGGCTCGTAGCTTACATTGTCTTTGCCAATTTTCTGCTGAATAGCTTCTAAGATGGTGTTCTTATCAGCAGCAAACTTATCCGCCTGGTCGCCTTGCCAGGTATAGCTCCAGCCACCATCCAACGAGCGCATGGTATTGGCGGTCGGCCCTGTAACAAGCACTTTTATATTCTTTTTAAGCGGCAGTATGTTATTATTATTTTTTAGCAGGGTGATAGCTTCAGTAGCGGCCTGTACGCTCACCTGCCTGAATTCATCCGAACCAAACTTTGGATAATCATTTGGATTACCAACCGGCCTTTCAAATAAGCCTAATTGATATTTTACTTTAAGGATACGGTGAACGGCCTCGTTTACGCGTGCCATCGATACCTTTCCCTCATGCACCAATTCAATTAAATAGTTATAAAAACTATACTCGTAAGGCACCATGCTCATGTCAATACCGGCATTAACGGCTATCATCACAGCTTCTTTTTGGGTTGCGGCAATGTGGTGGCGGTCATGCAGGTACTCGATATCGCGCCAGTCGGTTACGGCAATGCCATCAAAATGCAGCTCACCGCGCAGCACATCCGTAAGCATATATTTACTGCCATGGATAGGTACGCCATTTATCTCACCCGAGTTTATCATAATTGTCCTGGCTCCTGCTTTAACAGCTTCGGTAAATGGCGGTAAAAAATATTCTCGCATATAACGGTCTGGTATCCAGGCCGGCGTACGGTCTTTTCCGCTTACAGGGTAGCCGTAACCCAGGTAATGTTTCATACAGGCTGCCACGTGGTACTTATCGCCAACATTGTTGCCCTGGTAGCCTCTTATAATTGATGCGCCCATTGTTTTTATCAGGTACGGGTCCTCACCAAAAGTTTCATAAATACGCGGCCACAGCGGCGATTTTCCCAAATCGAGCACCGGCGAGTAATTCCAGGGGATATAGCTGGCGCGTGTTTCGTAGGCTGTTATCTCGCCGGCTTTATGGGCAATATCCCTGTTAAACGTGGCTGCCATAGCAATTTCATGCGGAAAAAG
>JBDUDE010000715.1:0-3193 GCA_040003105.1 Mucilaginibacter sp.
TGGAACAATAAAATCATTGGGGAGAGGTATTAGTGACGAATAGCTGCTTACCTTACCATGGTGCCGGTAAAGCACCTGCCACAAGGTATCAATATGCTTGCGGATGCCTGCTGAAACATCAGTTTTAAACCCACCGGTTGGCGAAACCGGCGCCGTGAAGTTTTCGTTCACAAATTGTTTCAGGTCAAAACCCTGCTTGTCCTTCCGGTCGTTATAATCCTTCATAATAAGAGCGGGATCGCGCACTGCGGTTGCATCAACAAAGGTTTTATTATCCGGGTACACATCCGAAAGCTGCACTGCCTCAAACAAGCCTGGGAACCATTGCCGCGGCGACCTGGTTTGAGCACCCGCCGATATAATAATAAAAAGCAGGAATAATGTAAATCGTAATTTCTTCATAGTCAATGATAATAGCAAAAACGCTGTCCGGAAAGTTTATTGGTTACCAAATATATTCAAATCAAACTAAGATTTTTAGGATTGGCAGGATTTTAGGATTTACATCGCTTTTTAGAACAAGCATGCTGGAATTTAAGGTTGGTTAAGCATGCTATCAATCCAAAACTAAACTAAGATTTTAAGATTTACAGGGTTTTAGGATTTACATCGGCTTTTAAGAACAAGCATGCTGAAATTTAAGGTTGGCTAAGCATCCTGCAATCCTACCAATCCAAAGAATCTTAGTTAAAAGCCCCGCAGCATTACACTGCGAGGCTCCGGTCAGTTATATAGTTATTAGTTTATTGCTTGCCTTTCCACTCTTCGATAGGGGCTACCGGCGTAAGTGAAGTGTTAGTTTTTTCTGTAACGATATCTTTTGCAAGGGTAAATGATACCGTTTTTTCAATATTACGTGATGAGGTGCCTATTTTAACTTTATACTCGCCTGCATCTGCTATCCATGCTGATTTGGCGGTATAAAACGAGGCAAGGTCGCCGGCATGCAGCGTAAAAACCAGGAACTGCGACTGGCCGGGGGCAAGTAAACCAGTTTTGGCAAACGCCTTTAGCTCCTGCTCGGGCTTGTCGATATTTTTCGTCGGAGCGCTTACATACAGCTGTATCACCTGTTTGCCTGCAACATTCCCTTTGTTGGTAACGGTTACTTTTACGGTAACTTTACCCTTAAAGTCGGGTGCACTTACGGCAATATCGCTGAGCTTAAATTTGGTGTACGATAAGCCGTAGCCAAACTCATACGCCGGTTTAACTTTGTAGGTATCGAAGTACCGATAACCTACGTAAACGCCTTCATCATAAGTAACCTGCTCGGGTTTCGCTTCCGGGTTGCCCGGGAAGGTTTTTGCGGTTGGCTCATCTTTATAATCCATAGCAAATGTTGTAGCCAGGTGACCTGATGGGTTTACTTTGCCGCTAACAATATCGGCGATAGCATTACCACCTTCAAGGCCCGGCTGCCATGCTAACAGAATGGCGTCTACCTGGTCGCGCCAGCTGGCTACTTCGATAACCCCGCCTATGTTTAACACCACTACCACTTTTTTGCCTTTGTCATGAAAAGCCTTGCTTACGCTCGCTATCAGGGCTTTTTCAGCAACTGTTAGGTAGTAGTCATTTTCAAGCTTGCGGTCGCGGCCCTCGCCTGCATTGCGCCCTATGGTTATAACTGCTTCATCGGCACCATCAGCTTCTTTTAATATAAGATCAGCGGGGTCAAATTCAGGTATTGGCGGCGGCAGCATGAAGAAGTTTTGCTGTTTTGGCTGTTTGCTTTTGGCATCGGTAATGTAGTCTTTATAAGCTTTTGCCAA
The DNA here is from genome assembly GCA_040003105.1 of Mucilaginibacter sp. Classification (GTDB taxonomy): domain Bacteria; phylum Bacteroidota; class Bacteroidia; order Sphingobacteriales; family Sphingobacteriaceae; genus Mucilaginibacter. The sequence continues at coordinate 1,776 of JBDUDE010000715.1, forward strand.
TGCTTCCTGTACTTTGTAGCCCATAGTGTTGAAGCCTTCGGCTAATGACACACTGTAGGCTTTGTTTACATCCCCGCTGCCGGTACCGCCGGCTATTGGGGCGTAAGATGTGTTACCAAATACGGCCACCCTTTTGTTAACCGAAAGCGGCAGCACATCGCCGTCATTTTTCAGCAAAACCATACCCTCGGCAGCTGCCCTGCGCGATACTTTAGCGTGACCCGCCAGGTCGGGTTTGTCGCTGTATTTGTATTTGGTAAATGTTGGCGATTTAAGGATAACTTTTAAAATGCGCTCCACATTGGCATCCAGCTGTTGCATGCTCAATGTGCCGTCTTTAACTGCCGCTACTATGGCGTCGCTTTGGTCGGGATTGCCGGGCATGAGTAAATCGTTTCCTGCCTTCATTTGGGCAACGGCATCTTTACCGCCAAACCAATCCGTCATTACAAACCCGCGCAGGCCCCATTCGTTTTTAGCGATGCCGGTCAATAGGTCGCGGCGCTCGGAAGTGAAGGTGCCGTTTAGTTTATTGTACGATGACATCACGGTCCATGGTTGCGAGGTTTTTACGGCCAGTTCAAAACCGCGCAGGTAAATTTCGCGCATGGCACGTTCGCTTACAATGGTGTTAATGCTGTTGCGTTCGGTTTCCTGGTTGTTAGCTGCATAGTGTTTTATTGAGGTGCCCACGCCGTTGCTTTGTATGCCTTTTACAATGGCGGCCGTCATGCTGCCGGCAACAAGCGGGTCTTCCGAGTAGTACTCAAAGTTACGACCACCCAGCGGGTTGCGGTGGATATTAAGGGCCGGGGCCAATAAAATATCGATGCCGTATTCGCGCACCTCGTTGCCAAATGCAACGCCTACTTTCCTAACCATGGCGGTATCCCAGGTAGAGGCTAACAGCGTACCAACGGGGAAGGCGGTTGCATAATAAGTTTTGTTACTGTTTGGCCTTTTTGGTTCGATGCGAACGCCCGCCGGGCCATCAGAAACCGTGATTGACGGGATACCCAAACGCGCAATGGCATGTGTGCGGCCTGCTGCCCCCGGCACCTTCTCTGGTACCTCGTAAGCCTCCGGGTCCGACGGTGGCAATTTAAATCCGCCAATATCTACGGCCTTGGGTTTTTCGCCTTTAACCGGTGGTGGTACGCCGGGCATTTTAAAACCCATGCCCACCACTAATTTTGATTTTTCCTGTAGCGTCATAGCCCCTATCACCTGCTTTAAGGTGCTTTTGCCTAATTTAGGAATGGGGGCCGTCCCCTTACGCTGTGCATTTGCCTGGAATGCGCCGCCGAGCACTATTGCTGCTGCGATGGCAATTAATTTGAATTTTATTTTCATGATTTATAGCTAATAATTAGTTGGTTTTAAAGTGATTTAATAGATAGAGCAGCACGCCGTTTGTC
>JBDUDE010000238.1:0-10755 GCA_040003105.1 Mucilaginibacter sp.
GCTTGGCTTGCGTACAAGATTTCTCCTCGTTCCTCGTCGAAATGACAATAACTTAAAGAACAATGCAAGGACAAAACAGAAACGACATCTACCCCGGCCTTGAAGTGGATATCATCCTCAAAAAAGACCAGCGCTCCGGCAAACGCACAAGGGGGATAGTGAAAGACTTATTAACAAGCTCGGCTTTCCATTCGCGTGGTATTAAGGTAAGGTTGGAGGATGACCAGGTGGGCCGCGTTATAGAGATATTCGAAGAGTGATTTCTTTCCCAAAACTTCATAACTTAGACCGTTGCGTTCACTCTCACGGACTATAAAAATATGACCAAAATTATAAACCCCAAAAAGAACCTTATTTTACGGCTCGATGCCCACTATAAAATATTTATTTCCCTGGCGATAAGCATTGCAGCTTACTTTTTTTTTAGGGGATTGTCTTCGCTGCCGGCAATTATATTATCGGTTTGGATTGCCTTCGCCTCAACCATAATCGTGCTCGACTGGATAGTTATCCTGTGGGCCCATCCGCGTGAAATCCGAAAAATTGCAAGTTTGGAAGATTCGAGCCGATATATTTTGTTTCTTTTTGTTATCGGCGCATCAGTAATGAGTTTGGGCGCGATATTATTTTTATTAATCTCTTCAAAAGGCGGGTCAAGTGCCGAGGTATCGGGCCATGTTATCCTGGCGATGTCGGCAGTGGTAATATCCTGGTGGCTGGTACACACCATATACACTTTACGCTATGCCCATTTATATTATACGACTGATCCTGGGGATGATAAAAAGAAACCTATGGGCGGCTTAAGTTTCCCCGATGAAGATGAGCCGGATTACATGGATTTTGTTTATTTCTCGTTCGTACTCGGGATGACGTTCCAGGTGTCGGACGTGGAAATATCGTCGCGTTATATCCGCCGCATTGCCTGGGCGCATGGGCTTATATCTTTCGCCTTTAATACGGCAATAGTGGCGTTGAGTATCAATGTAATATCGGGACTGGTGTCTAAATAGAACCTGGATTAAGCGGACTTTACGGATTAAAGATGGATTTTATTTTCGCTTGGTCCAGGTTTCGGTTATCCCGGCTAAATCTGTAAAATCCATTAATCCCGGTCAGTTAATCCAAATCAAAAAGGGCCGGTTTATCCCTGTCCATAAAAGTCGGTCGTAACAGGCTCAAGCCTAGTTTTGTATTCAACTGCTGAACTACGTAATCAGATAATTCAGGCGAGTAACGTTCATCGTGCTGGTGCATAAAAAACCAAACGGACTGCAGGCCCATTTCCTGCCATTGGGCAATGCGTTCAACCCATTCGTCGCAACGGGCATAATCGGTCGGGTGGAGGCTGTTACCCACAAAACGGATGAAGGCGTGCGGCGTAGGCAATTCCATGTGCACCACATCGCGCCGGCCCGATGCATCGGTTATTACAGCGCCGATGTTTAGCTCATGCATCATATTAAATAACGCTCCACGTGTTTCCGGAATGGAAAACCATTCTTTATGCCGCATTTCTAAAAATACAGGTACATCTTTTGGCAGGTGTTCCAGGTATGCACGTAGTTCGGGCAGGCTTTTGGGCGCGAAGTTATCGGCCAGCTGTAAAAACAACGGGCCAAGCTTATCGCCAAAGGCCATAATGCCTTCGTAATATTTGGTGGTGATATCGTCAGCGTTTTTTAGCCTGCGGATATGGCTTATGCTTTGCGAAAACTTGGGACAAAACTTAAAATTAGGATTGGTCGCTGTTTTTTCTTTCCATTTAGCAATAGTTTCGGGCGGGTAAACATTGTAAAAAGTGGCATTAAGCTCAATGCTGTCGAAATGTTTTACATATTCATCCAAAAAGAGAGCCTCTTTTGTTTTGGGCGGATATATTTTACCCAGCCACTCCTTGCGGCCCCATTTGGCGCAACCCACATGCACTTGCAAAGACTGGTCGTTTTTAGCCGAAGCCAGGGTTTTAATCGTTAAATCAGTATCAGGCGGAAGCGTAAAATCTACCGTCAATAATTCGTTGTCTGTTACACGTCCAAATTCCATTTAGTTGATAATTGATGGTTCAATGTTGACGGCAGGAGCCGTGATTGGCGATAAAAATAGTAATTATTTGGTTGGGTTAGGTTATATCCTGTTCCTCCGTCAAGACTGTATTCGTTATCGTGATGCTCTGCAATTAACCAAAAAAGCTTTCGATAAAGAATCCGCTTTTTTATCATTGAATACCTCTAAGCTGTCACCTGTAGATACGTACATTTCATGGAAATTGAAAACAGTGCCTCCTTCTGAACCGTTTCCTGTTCCTCCCAAAAAAACAAATATTTTGTTACCCAATGGTTTGCGTTTATTTTTTTCGGTACTGTTTTGCCCGTTAAAATCCAACAGGTCGCCCATCGCGAGCTTCGAAATTTTTATCCCGTATTTATCAACAAAATAATATTCCTGGTCGATAAGACCTGCCTCAAAGGGGTTTTTAATTACCATAACGCCGCTTTGCGGGATGCGATAAACATATCTCCCGTTTTCCTTTTTTAGCTCCTGCCCGCAAGGTTCGCCATAGTAGAGCGTTATTTTCCCCCTGAAATTTTGTGGGATTAAGAATGTTTCGGGCGACATGTGCGCCGAACCAAAATAGATTAAAAGCCAAAACCCCGGCAACCACAATATAACAGGTAACACAGAAAATAAGACCTTGGTGAGTACCTTGCTTTTTGATAGAAATAGCACCGCAATTCCGGACAAAAAAATTAGCGGCGTACCAAAAATCCACCAATATGGGTTTAACGAAACCAGGTACCCGGCAACAACTAATACAACGCCCCAAACAAAATATTTGTCCCTACCGGGTTGAATGCCAACCATTATTTATGAATTTATATATTCTTACCCAACCACATCCTTGAACTCCGGCTTTACCCTTTTTTTCGATGCCTGCTCATAGGCATAGCCCAGCGTAATAATATCTGCTTCCTTATAAGCCGAACTGATAAACGAAATACCCACAGGCAATCCGTGTGAGTAACCCATCGGCACGGTTATGTGCGGGTAACCTGCCATAGCAGCTGGGCTCGAAAAGCCAAAGCCGTTATCATAATCGCCATTTACCAAATCGATACAAACTGCAAAGCCATTGGTTGGGGCTGCAATGGCATCCAGTTTATTGTCTTTCAATAGTTTATCAATAGCATTGCGTGTAATCGTTGTTGTAACTTTAACAGCATCGAGATATTCTTTTGCATCGAGGCCGCCTTTTGCTTCAGCCTGCTCCAATATTTCCTGCTTAAAAAAAGGCATCGCCTTGGTCTCGTTAGTTTTATTAAACGCTATTACGTCCGCCAATGATTTTATCTTCGAGTTTGCTTCACTTAGATATTTGTTCAGGCCATCTTTAAACTCATACAGCAGCACGGTGAGTGAATTTTTACCGATCTCTTTTAATTGTTTATACAACTCAACCTCAACAATTGTGGCGCCCTTGCTTTTCAGCGTATCAATGGCTTCTTTAAATATGGCATCCATAGCCGGGCTAACCTTCATGCCATCTTTTTCAATGCCTATGCGTTTGCCTTTAAGTCCGTCGACATTTAAAAATTTGGTGTAGTCGGCTTCAACTTTGCCTTTGCTGGTAAGGGTGTATACGTCCTGCGTGTCTTCGCCGGCTAAGGCGCCAAGCATTATGGCTGCATCCCTAACCGTACGCGCCATTGGCCCGGCTGTATCCTGTGTTTTTGATATCGGTATAATGCCAAAGCGGCTCCACAAGCCAACGGTAGGCTTAATGCCCACCAATCCGTTGACAGACGATGGCGACACAATCGAACCATCAGTTTCGGTACCGATAGCTATTGCACACAAATTTGCCGAGGCTGCCGAGCCGGAACCCGCGCTCGAGCCGCTGGGGTTACGGTCTAAAACATAGGGGCATTTGGTCTGTCCTCCGCGACTGCTCCAACCACTTGTAGAGTGTGTGCTGCGGAAGTTGGCCCACTCGCTCAGGTTGGTTTTGCCTAACAAAACAGCGCCTGCTTCGCGGAGCTTATGCGCAATAAACGCGTCCTGCTTGGCAAAGTTATCGGCAATAGCCGATGCTCCTGCTGTGGTATGCATGTTGTCGCCGGTGTTGATGTTATCCTTTATCAAAACGGGTATGCCATGCAGCGGCCCGCGCACCTTGCCTGCGGCGCGCTCTTTATCCATTGCATCGGCCATATTAAGCGCGTCTTTATTTATTTCGATAACCGAGTTCAGCTTCGGTCCGTTTTTATCAATTTCATCAATGCGTTTCAGGTACATTTCGGTAATAGAACGCGAGGTGTATTCCTTGCTCTTCATTTTCTCCTGCAAAGTATCGATTGTGACTTCGTTTAAAGCAAAATCGTCGGTTTTGTTAGCAGCGGCATCACCAGATGAATCTTTTTTTGAAGATGACGGACTGCAGGAAGCTGCGCCAAGGGTGGCCAGCGTTAAACCCGCCAGCGAGCCGGTTTTCAGGAAATTTCTACGTTGCATGATACTGTTTTGATTGATAGCTACAAGTAACGAATTTTTATAGAATTATAGCGCTGGTAACAAAAAAATCATTGGGATTCGCGTGGATAATTTTAACCGCGGAGATACAGAGGAGGTGCGGAGAGCCCAGAGAAAAAGGCTTTTTGATCACGGATGTTAGCTGATAACACTGATTTCACAGATTATGATTGAAATTAACGTGAGCAGAAAATTATCAGCGTCATCAGATTTATCAGTTAAGATCTGTGATCTTTTTCTCTCTCCGGGTCCTCTGTGCGTTCTCTGCGCTGTGGTTAAAAAAATCCACTTGCATTTGTAACAAAGTATTTAGATATTTGTCTAAATATATAAATACCAAAAAAAATTGAACTCGTTATTTAAAGCACTTAACGACCCTACCCGACGGGAGATACTTGAACTGCTAAAGGAGAAAGACCTTACGGCCGGCGAGATAGCCGACCAGTTTAACATCTCGAAGCCCAGCATTTCGCATCATTTGGATTTGCTGCGCCAGGCCGGGCTGGTGGTATCGGTTAAAGAGGGGCAGTTCATCTACTATTCGCTGAATACCACGGTAATGGACGAGATGCTTAAATGGATTATTAGTTTACAATCACCAAAAAATTAATTAAATATCACAATGAAAAAGTTTACGTACGTAGATGTTACCGCGCTGATAGTATGGGTTTTGCCGGTAGTTTATCTTTTTACCATATATGGTTCGTTGCCGGCTGTTGTGCCGATGCAATATGGGATGGACGGAGAAGTTAACCGTTATGGCGATAAAAGTGAGCTGATAATGATGACGGGAGTATTGTTGTTTGCAGGCTTATTAGTTTACATTCTGATGAAATACCTGCCTGCAATCGACCCCAAAAAGCAGGTGAAGTATGGCGAGGAAACCTTTAAAAAAATCGCTTTTGGTATTGTGCTGTTTATGTCGGCACTGAATATAGTTATCCTGTTTGCAACCGTTCACCGCAGCATTCACGTTGATAAATTGATATTGCCTATTGTTGGCTTGCTGTTTGCATTTATGGGTAATATGATGAACAATATTAAACCAAATTATTTTGCGGGCATCCGTACCCCGTGGACGTTGGAGAGCGAAGATACCTGGCGAGCTACACATCGGCTGGCAGGCAAGCTGTGGTTTATTGGCGGCATTGGTGTTACGGTGACAAGCTTGCTGTTGCCGCCCGCGGCTGTCACCATTGTATTTATGTGCGGCATAGCGATGCTTATAATGGTGCCGGTTGTTTACTCCTATATCTACTTTAAAAATCATCAAACCAATCAAAACTAAATGAAGAAATTACTTTTTTGCGCAATTGCTATTTTTGCAGCCGGCCAGGCAATGGCGCAGGACATAACCGGTAGTTGGATGGGGACCATATCCGTGGCTAGTGTAAACCTGCACCTTGTTTTTAATATCACCAAAACAGCCGATGGCTATTCCGCTAATTTTGACAGCCCGGACCAGAAGGCATTCGGCATAGCCTGCAGCAAAACCGTTCTAAAAGGTGATAGTCTGAATATTCAGATTGCCGCCATCGGCGGCGGCTACAAAGGTTTATGGGATGGTAAAAGCGACATTACCGGCACTTATTCGCAGGGTGGGGGCAGTACGCCGCTAAATTTAAAACATATTACTGCCGATGAAAAGGCAGCCTTAGGAAAAGACAAGGTACGGTCGCAGACACCAAAGCCGCCTTTTGACTACTACAGCCAAGATGTGGAGTATGCCAACACGGATAAAAGCCTGCATTATGGTGCAACGTTTACCCGCCCCAATGGTAATAGCAAGTACCCGGCCGTAATCATCATTAGCGGCAGTGGTACGCAGGACAGGGACGGTACCATCTTCGGGCATAAACTCTACTGGGTATTGGCCGATTATCTCACTAAAAATGGAATAGCAGTTTTGCGGGTTGATGACAGGGGCGCGGGCAAAAGCACACTGGGCGATATAAAAAATGCCACCAGTTTGGATTTTTCGCACGACGTGGAAGCCAGTCTTAATTATTTGGAAACAAGGGGTGATGTCGATAAAAAACACTTGGGCCTTATTGGCCACAGCGAAGGTGGTATGATTGCCACAATGGTGGCAGCGCGACGCAAGGACGTAAGCTTTATTGTGATGTGGGGCGCATCTGAAGTTGGTGGCGCAAAAATAAATACGGAGCAGAATACCTATCAGCTTAAAAAATTAGGGATAGACAGTGTATCAGTTAAAGCTTTTGCAGATTTGAACGATGATATATTGGCGCTGTTTGCATCAGCAGGGACGGTAGATGGACTGGATTCAAAAATTACACCTGTTTTTGATGGTTGGAAAAAGGCCCAAACTCCTGAAACGCTAAAGGCCCTGCGTGTTACTGACTTAACGGGGCCGGATATTTTTAAGCAATATAACAGTTTATACAATCTGCCATGGATGCGGTATTTTATAATTTATGACGCGCAAAAAGACCTTGCCCTGGTAAAATGCCCCGTACTTGCCATTAACGGCACAAAGGATACCCAGGTTGACGCGACTGCTAATTTGGGTTTGATAAAAGATGTATTAACAAAAAGTGGTAATAAAAATGTGGAGGTAAAACCTTTACCGGGTTTAAATCACTTATTGCAAACCGCTACAACAGGCGATGTTTCGGAATATGAAAAGATAGATGAAACAATTGCCCCGTCAGCCATGAAAATAATTGCCGACTGGATTAAAATTCATACAAAATAATAGCGTTAGTAAGAGAGTCAAGAATCAAGAGAGCAAGAATCAAGAAAAAACAATATTTTTCCGTTATTTGATTTTTCCTTAATCTTGACTCTTGACATCCTGATTCTATTTCATAAGTATGAAAAAATTTATATACTCAGTTACTTTAACACTGATTTTCTTAGTCCCGGTGTTTGTAAAGGCACAACAAGGTGACCTTCGCCAGCAGATAAAAGATATCATTAAACCCATAAAAGGTATCGTAGGCGTATCGCTGATGGGATTAGAAACCCGCGATACCGTTTCGGTTAATGGCGACGCACGGCTGGTACTGCACAGTGTAATGAAGTTCCCGATTGCGTTGACTGTGCTGCACCTGGTTGATTCCGGTGTGCTTAAGCTCGACCAGAAAATCCATTTTAAAAAGCGAGATATGGTGAATAATACACATAGCCCGTTGCGCGATAAATATCCCGATGGCGATGTTGACGTTACTATAGCCGATGTGTTGGGCTACATGGTATCGCAAAGCGATAATATTGCCTGCGATGTATTGATGAAAAAAATTGGCGGCCCCAAAAGCGTTCAGGATTATATGCTGCGCATTGGTATCCGCGGCATAGCAGTGAGAACATACGAGCAGGAAATGGCTACATCGTGGGAGCTGCAATATACAAACTGGTGTAAGCCGAAGGAAGCAACAATTTTATTGGATAGATTTTACAAAGGCGACATCGTTTCAAAAAGCAGTACCGATTTTCTGTATAAAATATTGCTCGAAACCACTACCGGCCCTAAACGCCTGAGAGGTCTGCTGCCTTCAAATATGCCGGTGGCCCACAAAACGGGTACGTCACCAACAAACGACGCGGGTTTATCACCGGCCACAAACGACGTTGGGATAATTACGCTACCAAACGGGAAGCATCTGGCGATTGCCGTGTTTGTGTGTAATTCAACTGATGATGAGGCGACAAGGGAAGGTGTAATTGCTAAAATTGCAAAGGCAGCGGTGGATTTTTATGGGAAATAAAACGTAGAGACGCAATACTTGCGTCTCGGACCAATAACACAAAATGAACCGTGATTCTTATTAATTTGATTTGCATGCGGGAGAAGCAAGTATTGCGTCTCTACGAGAAAATTAATCCAGCGCTTCAGCTATCTCAACAAACCCTTTTTCCCTTGCCAAATCGGCAGGTAATTTGCCGCCTTCCATTCGCGCAGTAACATCTGCGCCATGTTCCAGCAATAATATCAGCAGATCAATATTGCCATTTTGCGCAGCCGAATGCAGTGCAGTTGCGCCGGCTTGTTGTTTTACGTTGATAAGCGCATTGTTTTCAATCAGCATACGGGCAATCTGGGTATAATTACCGGCAGCAGCTGAATGTAAGGGATAAACCCGGAAGCCATTGTTTGATGGCATATTTACATCGGCGCCTTTTAGTACCAGGTATTGGGCAATTTCGGCATGGCCGAAATAACACGCCAGGCCTAGCGGGGTAAAGCCGTCTTCGGCGTAAAAATTAATCGCGTCGGGGTGGGCGTAAACCAGGTTGGCAACCACGTCAAACCGGCCCGCGGCAGATGCTTCGAAAAGGTTTATCTCGTCAAGATATTTTAAAATAATTGCGGTGACCTCCGGCTTTTTGTAATAGCAGGATAACATTAACGGCGAAACCTGGTGACTGGTACGGGTTTTTGCCAGCGCAGGGTTTTCGCGTAGCAAAGTATCAAGATTGTCCAGGTCGGCATTTGTTATGTATTGTTCCAGTTTCTCAACACCCATTCTTTATATTTTTCTTGCGATACCAAGGTAAATGTAATCAGTCGGAGAATTTTTTAACCCAATTTAGCGTTTATTTCCCAACACCTTCCAATATTACTAAAAAATTAAAAAATCAAGGTAAATAAGTTGTTTAATCTATTAACTTTATATTTGCACAATATCAGGGGTATATCAGGATGCCGGTAAAAGGAAATCAGTTTAGATCAAATAGTTTCAAGCCAGAGAATCAGCCACGCCAGCCAGCATCAAAGGTTGAGAAGGAGCGGCCTATCAAACAAAGAGTGGAAAATCCCTACTCGCGCGAGCTGCTGAACAGCAAGTTAATAAAAATTTCCGGGTTGTTTCTGCTGCTGCTATCGGTATTTTTTTTGGTGGCATTTACGTCCTATCTTTTTACCTGGCAGGAAGACCAAAGCTATGTTTCGCCCACTAACGGCGGCTGGCATAACTTGGGCCGCACCACGCAGGAACTGATGGAGAACCATGTAAAAAGCCCCGTAGTTGAAAACTGGGCCGGTAAACTCGGCGCGCTGGTATCAAATCAATTTATTTTTGAGTGGTTTGGGTTGGCATCGTTTGTATTTGTATTTATATTTTTTATAGCCGGCTACCGCATGGTTTTTAAAGTGCGCCTGGTGCCGCTAAGCAAAACGCTGGCCTACGGTTTTTTCGCTTTGATATTTATTTCGGTTACCATAGGCTTTTTCCACGCGTTTTTAAGCGATACGCCGAATTATATCGAAGGCGGTTTTGGGTATTATACCAATTTACTCCTTGATGCACAAATAGGCCAAACCGGCACGGGCGGAATACTTATTTTTTTGGCGCTCACTGTATTGATAGTAGCCTATAACATCGACTTTAAAATACCTAAACGCGGCCCCAAAATGGTGGAAACAGCCGAGGTTGGCGACATCGTTCCGGAGCCGGTTGAACTGGAAGACGAAGAAATTTCAATCCCCAAAGAGTGGCCCGGCCGCGCAAACCGGGTTAAGGAAAACGCCGGAAAAACGGTCAATCCCGAACCGCTTAAACAGCAGGAATTTGTACAAAACCCGGTTTTCCATGAGCCGGTGATACTAACCCCCGACCCGGAAATGAGCCGGGAGGTGGTAGAAAGCGATATTCCCCTGACCGTTGGCGTCGACCGCCCGACACCGGTTTTGAATATTGAAACAGCGGATGACGAAAAAGCCAAAAGCCTGCTCGACCAGTTTGGCAAGTACGACCATACGCTCGACCTGGCATCCTATAAATACCCGCCGCTGGATTTGCTGGAGAACTATGGCTCAAATAAAATAAGCGTAAACTCCGACGAACTGGAGGCCAACAAAAACAAAATTGTTGAAACGCTGAATCATTATAATATCGAGATTGATAAGATAAAGGCGACTATTGGGCCGACGGTTACCCTGTATGAAATTATCCCTGCGCCGGGTGTACGTATCTCTAAAATAAAAAACCTGGAGGACGATATTGCCTTGAGCCTTGCTGCTTTGGGTATCCGTATTATTGCTCCGATGCCGGGCAAGGGTACCATAGGTATCGAAGTGCCGAATCAGCACCCTGAAATGGTGTCCATGCGGTCTGTTCTATCTACCGAAAAGTACCAGAACACCACTATGGATTTGCCGATTGCGCTTGGTAAAACCATCAGTAACGAAGTATTTATTGCCGATTTGGCCAAGATGCCACACTTGCTGGTTGCAGGTGCAACAGGGCAGGGTAAGTCGGT
>JBDUDE010000772.1:0-3191 GCA_040003105.1 Mucilaginibacter sp.
CAATGATGTTCCTCGAATTTTTTATTTGGGGAGCATGGTTTGTAACACTCGGCCCGTTTTTAGGCAACACGCTTCATGCGACGGGTGCGCAAACAGGTGCTGTTTTTTCTACCCAGTCATGGGGGGCAATCATAGCCCCATTTATCATCGGGTTAATTGCCGATAGGTATTTTAACGCTGAACGCATACTGGGTATACTACATATTTTGGGTGCTATCTTAATGTACCAGATGTATACAGCCAAAGATGTATCGGTGTTTTACCCTTATGTATTAGGTTATATGGTGTTGTATATGCCGACGCTGGCATTGGTGAATTCTGTATCATTTAACCAAATGACCGACCCGGAGAAAGAATTTTCAAGCATCCGTGTTTGGGGAACAATCGGATGGATACTGGCCGGTTTGGCTATTAGCTACCTGTTTCATTGGGACTCGCCGGATGGTGTAAAGTCGGGATTTTTGCAAAAAACATTCTTAATGGCCGGGATAGCATCACTGCTGTTAGGATTATTTAGTTTTACATTGCCCGCTACGCCACCCAAGGTTGCAAAAGGTGAGAAAATAAAGATTTCGCAGGTTCTCGGTCTTGATGCACTAAAGCTGTTAAAGGATAAGAACTTCCTGATATTTTTTATCGCCTCAATTTTAATCTGTATCCCGCTCGCCTTTTACTATCAAAACGCAAGTAATTTTTTAACTGATATTAAAGTTAACAACCCGACAGGAAAAATGACCATAGGCCAGGGGTCGGAAGTATTGTTCCTGCTTTGCCTACCTATATTCTTTAAAAAATTCGGGTTTAAGTGGACGATTTTAGTGGGTATGGCGGCTTGGGCTGCCCGGTACGCCATGTTTGCCTACGGTAACGCCGGCGAATTAAGCTTTATGCTGATTATAGGAATTGCATTGCACGGTGTTTGTTACGATTTCTTCTTTGTATCAGGTCAGATATATACCGACTCGAAAGCCGGCACCCAATACAAAAGCGCTGCTCAAGGTATGATTACCCTGGCGACTTACGGAATTGGTATGCTCATTGGGTTTTATGTTGCCGGAGTAATTTCCGACAGCTATAACTCGCCTGCCGGGCACGACTGGAAAATAATTTGGCTGATACCGGCAGGCATTGCGGCAGTAGTTTTCTTATTATTCATCATGTTTTTTAGCGATAAAAATCCGCCGCAAACGAAGGCGGTGCTGGGCACACAAAAAACTTCTGCACAAACACAAATATAAACCAAACCAATTTATGGCATTTAATCAAAACAGGAGGTCGGCAATAAAAAATATCGTTGCCGGAACCGCAGCTATCACCGCAACAGGTATGCTATCATCATTCACAAACGAAGAAAAAGAACAGGCAACTTTTAAGCTGAAGGGTAACATCAATCACTCGGTTTCGCCCTGGTGCTACAACAACTTAACGCTCGACCAGCTTTGCGTTGTCTCCAAAGAAATCGGCATCACAGGTGTCGACCTTTGCGGTCCGAAGGACTGGCCCATCTTACAAAAGCACGGCATGTATTCGCCCATGTGCAACGGTGCCGAAATAAACCTTACTGATGGTTTTGGCGATACCGAGTTTCACGAAAGGCTGATAAAACAGTATACTGATATGATTCCGCTGGTAGCCAAAAATGGTTACACCAACCTGATTTGCTTCAGCGGCAGTCGCCGTGGTAAGGATGATGAAACCGGCTGGAAAAACTGTGAAGCAGGCCTTAAAAAACTGCTTCCGCTTGCAGAAAAACATAAGGTAGTTTTATGTATGGAATTGCTAAACGGCAAAATAGACCATAAAGATTACCAGTGCAACAAATCATCGTGGGGTGCTGAGCTCTGTAAAAGAATAAGCTCAGACAATTTTAAACTGCTGTATGATATTTACCACATGCAGATTGATGAAGGCGATATCATCCGCAACATAACAGACCATCACCAATACATCGCCCATTTCCATACCGGCGGCATACCGGGTCGCCACGAAATTGACGACACCCAGGAACTTTACTACCCGGCTGTAATGCGTGCTATTGTAGCCACTGGCTTTAAGGGCTACGTAGGGCAGGAGTTTGTGCCGAAGAGCCCGGATAAGATAGCATCGTTAAGGAAAGCGATTCAGATTTGCGACGTTTAGAGAAAAGATTCAGGGGGCTGTGAATTAGCTAATTAAACCAAATACCACTAACACACTCTATACAACAAAAGAACCTATGACTACCAGAAGAAAATTTTTAACACAGGCAGGGATGTTATCAGCCGGAGCAATCCTGGCACCTCGCCTGTTATCGGCTATGCCTGCAGCTAAAATTGTTGGCTTGCAGATGTACAGTTTACGCGACCAATTACCCAAAGACCCTAAAGGCGTAATCGCAAAGATCGCGGCGGCAGGATATAAAGAAGTAGAAACATTTGGCTACTCGAAACAGGGTGGCTTCTGGGGCCTGGATGCAAAAGCATTCAGCAACGTATTGAAGGCAAATGGCCTCAAAACGCCAAGCGGCCACTTTGGTATGGATGAGTTTTTATTACAAGGGAAAACCACCGAACTGGAAAATAATATTGCCGCTGCCAACGCTACCGGTATGACTTACATAGTTATCCCATCAGTAAATGGCGAAGCGCTGAAAAGTGCCGACTCGTTTAAAAAGATTGCCGAGAAAATGAACAAAGCTGCCGAGCTTTGCGGCAAAGCAGGCTTAAAACTGGGCTATCACAATCACAACTTTGAATGGAAACCGTTAGACGGAACCACTTTTTATGATACGATTTTAAAAGAGACCGATGCAAAGCTGGTACACATGGAAATGGATATTTTCTGGGTGGTACGCGCCGGACAGGACCCGGTGAAGCTGTTTAAACAACATCCAGGCAGGTTTGCGCTTTGCCATATCAAAGACAGGGACAAAAAACAAACCGACCTGAATACCGAAATAGGCAAAGGCAGTATCGACTTTAAAAAAATAATGACCCACGCCCACGAGGCAGGCCTGAAACACTTTATTGTTGAACAGGAAAACTTTACCAACATTGACCCTTACGTAAGCATAGCCGAAAGCGCTGCCTATGTGAAGAATGTGTTGCATGTTTAGTTGATTGGGTTGATTGAGTTAGATTGAATTGATTAGGTTTTTACCGGCGAAACCAACTCAATCAACATAGTCAACTTAATCTAACTTAATCAACTAT
>JBDUDE010000910.1:0-3189 GCA_040003105.1 Mucilaginibacter sp.
GGATACTGGTGTTTGCTTTTTACCAGTTTAACCGCCCGCCCATGTTTTTTAACCGTTACGAGGTGGAGCAAGTAAAAAGCAGCCGCTACTCGGCGCAATACAACAAACTCGAAACGCAATACGCCACGGCATTTGAGCAGCGCAAAAGCAAATCGGAAGCGCTGATAAAAGCGTTCGACAGTAAGGACCAGGCGCAGATAGGTCAGGCGCAATCAGAATTAAAAATTGCTGATAAACAAAGCACCGATATCCGCAAGGAAGCCATCGGCTTAATGAAAAAAAATAACGACAAAGCGAACGGAGACGATACTAATTATGTGTTCCTCAACTTTGTTACCCACTACCTGCCCCGCGGGCTGATAGGCTTGCTGGTAGCCATTATCTTCCTCGCCTCAATGGGTTCAACGGCAAGCGCCTTAAACTCGCTGGCCTCAACCAGCGTGGTTGATATTTATAAGCGCATCATCAACCCCGGCGCTTCCGATAAAAACTACCTGGATGCCTCGCGCCTGGCAACTGTTTTTTGGGGCGTGGTATGCGTGGGCATGGCGTTATATGCCAGCAAGGTGGGTAACCTGCTCGAGTTCGTAAACCAGTTGGGCTCATACATTTATGGAACCATCCTGGGGGTATTCGTAGTGGCCTTCTATCTTAAAAAAATACGCGGCAATGCCGTATTTATCGCAGCCGTTATTACCGAAATAGTAATATGCGTCCTTGGCTATTTTGAGGTGGTGGCTTATTTATGGCTAAATGCCATCGGCTGCATTTTGGTAATATTGATTGCTGTTGGGATAAATCCTTTGTTTCCGCAAAAGGTGGCGCACCAGGAAGTGGCATAGTATTGCCAGTGAAACGCCTTTACCCTTTTTTCGTTTACTGTTTAGCGCAGGCGGCTCCTTAGGCGAAACTTATCTTTTGGGGTTTTTCTACAAAGGGGTAGGGCCTACGGCCCATGCCTTTAAGGCCGGTAAGCTACTCCCCCTTCAGGGGACGGGGGCTTTGCTATCTCCCCTTCTTAACCGCCGGGAACTTCATTTTATAATCAACATCCACAATACCTTTCGAAATATCGTTCAGCTTTTTCTCAATCATGCGTTTGCGGAGGGGGCTAAGCTTATCGGTAAACAGTTTGCCTTCAATATGATCGTACTCGTGCTGAATAACACGGGCGGCCATGCCTTTAAATGTTTCTTCGTGGTGTTTCCAGTCCTCGTCGTAGTAGGATAGTGTTACAACAGGCTTGCGGTAAACGTCTTCTCTTATTTCTGGTATACTCAGGCAGCCTTCGTTAAATGGCCATTCCTCGCCGGTTTCGTCTAATATGTTGGCATTGATAAAGGCTCGTTTAAAGTCCTTTAAATCCGGGTCATCATCGCCAAAAGTTGAAGCATCAATAACAAATAAACGCATGCTCAGGCCAACCTGCGGGGCAGCAAGGCCAACGCCATGGGCGCCATACATGGTCTCGAACATATTGGCAACCAGTTCTTTTATATGGGGATATTCGTCGGGTTCAATTGCAATTGCTTTGCGTCGTAAAACAGGGTCGCCGTATGCTATTATTGGGAACTTCATGGGTGCAAAAATACGGGATTATTCCTTAGGCTCAAATAGCAAGGTAATCATCCTGTCATTATCAAAAATTTCATTACTTATGGCTAACAAATCTTCGGCGGTAACGGCGTTAATTTTATCAAACAGCTGCTGCAGGGTATCAATACAATTAAAATCGAGCAGGCTTTTAGCCATCGAGATAATCAGGCTCATACGGTTTTCTTCGGCAAGGGCTATCTGACCAATAAACTTTTCTTTAGCCTGGTGCAGTTGTAGTGTGCCAAGCTTGTTATCGCGCAGTTTTTTTAATTCTTTATGAATGAGTTTGGTCGCCTTTTCAGCCTTTTCGCTGTCGGTGCCAAAGTAAATGGAGAAAATACCGGTATCGCTCAAGGTTGTATAGTTCGATTCAACGGTATAAGCAATGCCATGTTTCTCCCTTATCTCCAGGTTCAGGCGGCTGCTCATGCCCATGCCACCCAGTAAATTATTCAAAAGTAATAAGCCATTTTTATGCTGATGCGATGCCGGATAGGCCCTGCTGCCAATAATACAATGCGTTTGCGATATCGGCTTGGTAATGATTGTTTTTGATGGTGCTATTGCGGCAGGGACGATGCGATCCTTTTTTGCGGAACTGGCCGGTATGGCGCCAAAGTATTTTTCGGACAGGCGAACAACTTTTTTAAACTCATAATCGCCAAATACCGCAAAAACCATTTCTGAGGTGCTGTAATTGGCGGCAATAAACTGGCTGATATCTTCGCTGTTTAACCGGGCAACAGTTTCGGGCGTGCCCAATATGTTGTTGCCCAATGGGTGACCCTTGAACAAAAGTTCTTCAAAATCATCCTGTATGGCTTCCTCCGGTTGGTCGAGGTATGATGAAATTTCATCAAGAATAACGCCGCGCTCCTTTTCCTGCTCGTCTTCAGGGAAGGTAGAGTGGAACAAGATGTCTTCAAAAAGATCAATGGTGCGTTCCAGGTGCTGGTGCAGCAGCGAGGCGTGGATGCAGGTATATTCTTTGGTGGTATAGGCGTTTAAATCGGCGCCGACCAATTCCAGCCGATTCAGTATCTGGTTAGTGTTGCGGCGTTTGGTTTCTTTAAATAACAGGTGTTCGATAAAATGAGCCAGCCCGGTTTGGCGTTCTGTTTCATCGCGCGAACCGGCATTAACAATAAAACAGCAATGCGTTATGGTTGATGCTGCATGCTTATAAAGTATCCTGATACCGTTGGGTAACGTGTGGAGCTGGTAATCCGTCATTTGTTTGAGGCGCAAAGATAGAGTTTTAGTGGTAAAATCAGTAAAGTCCGGAAGACGGAAAGAAAGGCAGCTGCCTTTTGTTACCGGCCTTTTAAAAGACAGAGGTTTTGTTTTAGGAATCTGTAAGGCAAAAAAAACCTGATTGCGAATCTACCGCAAAGCGGTAATGCCGCTGGGTCAAAAAAGTGTCTGCAGCTATAAGATATTGGTACACGTTTGCCTTAAAAGCGGCAGCAATGAATGGCCGCCAAATGTTTTCATTGCCGTCCGGCTTTAGCCGACGGGATATATTAAATAAAAAGGGAGGGCTTTAGCCCCTTTCGCTATCTTCTTTTACCTACAACACCACATCATAGCTAA
>JBDUDE010000541.1:0-10740 GCA_040003105.1 Mucilaginibacter sp.
GATTTTATAAGCGATCGTCTGGCGGGCATTATTTCGTGGGGTGGCGAACGGCTTTTTGAAGAGCTGCCGGGCAATGCCGCACAGAAAAAGAAATGGCACGAAAAGCGCGAGGAATGTTACTATGGCTCGGCCATGCACTTTTTCAGGAGCTTGTATACCAATAAGCTAACCGAAGACGGTTTTATTATGTACCACTTAAACCGCCAGCTTAACCCTAACCGGCCGCCTGACGATGTGATAAGAAAGAAGGCGACCGCTTTTGGGCAAAGAGGAATGCTGGATTCGTTTAATTATTGGAAAGATTTGTCCACGCTATCAAAATATTACAAAGAGTCGTTGAATAAAGTGCCGGTTATGCCTTATGAAGTATTTACTACTACCGAAAAACAAGGCGTTTATGCTTTCCGCCCACTTAACTATTTATATGTGGTGTACACCAAAAGGCGCGACGAAGTTTATAACAAAGATTTGTATCGTCCGCTGGATATGACAAACTATGAAACCAGTATCCTTACCATGTTCGACCCGGGTTACACGTTGTTTGATATGAACGGGATAGTGATAGGTCAGCCACCATTGCTGGAAGGGGCATGGTCAAAATCGAGGCTGAGTGATTTGCTGCCGGTTGATTATGTGCCGGATGTGAAGTAGGAGAGTGGTGAGTGGTTGATTGGGTTAAATAGTTGATTAAGTTGAGCGGTTGCCCTGTCACTTTTTGTCCTCGCAGGGTCTCTCGATAGAGGATCCTGCGCCGAGCGACAGGTATCAAACTTGCTTGTCTTGTCGCTTTATTACCTGTCAGCGGGCCACAAGCCGGGAGGCTGTGCGGCAGCGGAAAAAGGAATGACTTGCACGAGCGGAGAAAATAAACGATAAACAGTAAAATTATGAACCTTATTAATTTGATACCATATTTAAAATCCTCTAATGGAATAGCAGAACTTTACAAATTAAATAATCTTAACGTCGAGTCAGAAGTTATACTAATATATGTGATTGAGCTTCTTACTATTGACTCCGAAGTCGTTTTTTTTGAAATAGAGGAAACGGAGGATGATGTCTTATATCAAAAAAATGGGATCAATTATATACAATTATTCCCTGTAAATTACGCAAAGGAGCTAATTGAAGATTTCTCAGGACTTGGATACGATGATGATTTAAAAATAGCCCGACGATTATTGGAGTATAGAATAAACGATGCCTAAGTAATTGTCGTCATTTTCGCGACCGCAAGGCTATGGCATTAGGTCCGCGTTTAGGTAGGGTTGCTTTACAAATAAGGCGGCCTTTTTTGTTGATGTAAAATTTGTACTTTTAAGTTGTTTGGTGATTAGGCGGTGATTGGCTGTCGCTTTATTACCTGTCATCGGGCCACAAGCCGGGAGGCTGTGCGGTAGGGGAAAAGGGAAAGGCTTGCGAGAGTGAGGGTACGAAAGTTAATTTGTTAATTAAGAACAATGAATTTAGATAGTTTTTTTAGGTCTTTTAGACAATCTGGTAAGGATGCCACCTATTTAAAGCAATATGAAGAGGTCGGTTTAACTGCAGTGTCTAATTTGCCAGAGTTATGTGAATTGTTTGAAAAGTTATCAGGTACATCTTTTGAAAATGGGCTTTTTAAAATACATACTGTAGGATCTTTTTATTTATGGACAGAAATAGCGTTTGAATATTTTAAAAAATATAAAGGTAATAGTTATTGTTTTGCTTTTGATTGGGTTGGACGGCAATATGCAGTTAATTATTCTGGCGGTAAAACTTCTATCTTATTGTTAGATCCAGCGACGGCTGAGGTATTTAAGTTGGAAACCGACATACAATCTTTTTTAAACGAGGAAACCGATGATTTTAAAAATAGCCATTTAGAAATAGAAAGATTTAATACATTAAGTGAAAACGTGGCCTCCAATTTGCGTTTTGGTCAATGCTTAGGATTTAAGAAATTTTTGTTTTTAGGGGGCAAGGATGAGCTTAACAATTTCGAAGTTAATGATATGGAGGTGTATTGGGAATTAAGTTATCAAGTTTACTGTAAAACAAGAGGTTTGCCGCCAGGTACAATAGTGAATCTATCAATCGAATAGGAGATGGTATTGTCTTTCTGCCCTCGCATGATCTCCGGATAGGGGACCCTGCGACAGGGCATTAGATGGGTAGTTATGTGGATATTTTCTTACCGATTGAGCTTTGTGGTTTTTAAAACACTTGATAATGAGCGTGTTTCACAGCGTTCCGGGTGTTCCGCGCAGAAAAATGGAACGCTTTTCTTTTTCACGGTTTAGCTTATTTTTTGAGTTAACGATCTTATTAATAGTAAGTTAATCATGAAAAACATCAAAAAAGTGTCAACCCTGTCAACCCCCTCTGCCTCAAGAAATTTTGCGCTATCAACCACTCACTTAATCAACCTCATCCAATTTAATCAAACTAAAATTCCCTACATTTGCCCTATAAGTTTTATGAAGATCATTTCGCAAATAGCCGCCAACTTTTATCATTTTCTGCAAAGGCAAATGACGAGGATGTGGTGGAAAGTCACCACCGTAATCCTGTTGTTTTACACCCTGATCGCCGGCTTTTTGCTGGGCGTGCCCGATAAATATATCCTTAACGAAACCATCCGTAACCTGTACTTTCACGTGCCAATGTGGATGGCCATGCTGTCGGTTTTTGTGATGTCGGTTTTTTACAGCATCAGGTACCTTGATAAAGGGCTGGAAAAGGATGACCTGGCTGCTGTAGAGTGTGTTAACACCGGGATGCTTTTTTATGTGCTCGGCTTACTTACCGGTATGCTGTGGGCAAAATATACCTGGGGCGCCTACTGGAGTGGTGACCCTAAACAAAACAGCGCGGCAATAGCCTTTTTGCTGTATTGCGCTTACCTGGTGCTGCGTAACTCGATAGACGAGGAGCAAAAACGTGCAAAAATATCGGCCATCTACAACATTTTCGCGTTCCCGATAATGATAGTGCTGATATTTGTTATCCCGAGGATGACGGATTCGCTGCACCCGGGTAACGGCGGCAACCCGGCTTTTGGCCGTTACGACCTGGATGGCCGGATGAGGGCCGTATTTTACCCGGCCATGCTGGGCTGGAGTTTCCTGGCGGTATGGATAGCTACCATAAGGTACCGCATCCGTTTAATTGAGTACAAAAATAATTCGCTGGATTAATGAAGAAAATATTGTTTTTAATACTGTTAACGCTTAGCAATATTGCTGTTTTTGCCCAGGCTACTTCGGGGCCGGAAATGGCGGATGTGTTCCGCAGTTCCGGGAAAATTTACGTTGTTGTGGCCATTGTGGCCATAATTTTTGCAGGTTTGGCCATCTATTTGTTCTCGATAGACCGGCGGTTAAAAAAAATCGAAAAAGAGAAATAGTTCAAAAGTTTAGCCTATTCAATTTAAACCTGCATTTTAATGTAATATTATGGATGCAGCCCACATTTGGGGATAATAAATTTGCGATATTGATAAAAAATGTATCAAATTTGTGCACTTTTTTAACGATTTAATAATTATCAAATAAAATTTATGGCTACTACCAACCCGGCCGCTAATGAAGATACCCACTTTTTTGGTGACGTATGTAAAAACTTTGATTACGCAGCTCAATTTACCAAGCACGATGCTGGCCTGTTAGACCAGATTAAATCATGCAACAGTGTTTACCGTTTCCGTTTCCCTATACGCCGGGGCAATGGTTTTGAAGTGATTGATGCCTGGCGCGTTGAGCACTCGCAGCACCAGTCGCCAACCAAGGGCGGTATCCGCTACAGCGAGATGGTTAACGAGGATGAGGTGATGGCGCTTGCTGCCCTTATGACTTACAAATGTGCCATTGTAAATGTGCCTTTCGGTGGCGCTAAAGGCGGTATCAAAATCAACCCCAAAAGCTATAGCCTAACCGAGCTTGAAAATATTACCCGCCGCTACACGGTGGAACTAATCAAAAAGAATTTTATCGGCCCCAGCATTGACGTACCTGCACCTGACTATGGTTCGGGCGAGCGCGAGATGAGCTGGATCGCTGATACCTATGCTACTATGAACCCCGGCCAGCTTGATGCCATGGGTGCCGTTACCGGTAAACCAATTGCGCTGCACGGTATTGCCGGACGTAAGGAAGCTACCGGCAGGGGTGTTGCCATTGCCATCCGCGAGTGTGTGAGTGTTGGTGAGGATATGCAGAAAATTGGCTTATTGCCGGGCATATCGGGCAAAAAAGTAATTGTACAGGGCTTAGGTAATGTGGGTTACCACTCAGCTAAGTTTTTGGCGGAGTTTGGCGCCCTTGTAGTGGGCTTGTGCGAATTTGAAGGCGCCATTTACAACGAAGACGGGCTCGACGTTGATGCCGTATTCCAGCACCGCAAGGCGACTGGTTCTATTTTAGGCTATGCCGGGGCTAAAAAAGAATTTAAAAATTCGATGGAAGGCCTGGAGCAGCCATGCGATATTTTGGTGCCAGCGGCCTTAGAAAACCAGATAACTGCGGCAAACGTTAAAAACATTAAAGCAAAAATTATTGCCGAAGGCGCAAACGGCCCTACTTCGCCCGAAGCCGAAGCTATATTTTATGCGAATGGCGGGTTGATCATACCTGATATGTACGCCAATGCCGGCGGTGTAACCGTATCTTATTTCGAGTGGCTAAAAAACCTTTCGCACGTGGCATTTGGCCGTATGAACAGGCGTTTTGAAGAAAACTCGAACCTTAACCTGGTAAATATGGTAGAGGGCCTCACCGGGGTAGCCTTAACATCAATGCAACGGTCGACCATCATTAAAGGTGCATCGGAGCTTGAGCTGGTAAACTCAGGGCTTGAAGATACCATGATACGCTCGTACCACGAAATTAGGGAAACCTACAAGGCCAATCCTAAAATTGATACCCTGCGCAGTGCAGCAATGGTTGGCGCCATTAATAAAATTGCGGTGTCGTACCAAAATCTTGGTATCTGGCCGTAAGCGATTTCGGATCCCGATAGCCATCGGGACGGATTTTCGATTTCGGATTTAAAATAGAAAAGCCTTTTATACTTCGGTATGGAAGGTTTTTTGTTTTAAAGAACTATAGAATCACCCTCTGTTCAGGCAACCGATTCACTAAAAATACCGTAGGTAAGATACAGGCGCATGTATTTGCCGAATCATCCTTTTATTGCTTTGCATGATTATATTTAATACATATGTTAAATAAGTTGTATACTTTTAAATCCGCTGCTTTAACATTAACGGTTAAAACATTTATCTTTAGTTGATTAATTGAATGAGGATGTTTAAAAAGTTAGTTATAATATTTTTATTTATCAGCTTTAAAACATTTGCCCAAACACCCAATATCGGCTTTGAAGATGGCAACTTTTCCAGGTGGCAATGCTATGCCGGGAACATTGACTCGCTGGGCAGGCTCGACTTGTCAATTTCAACCCCGCTTTTTAACAGGCACACGCTTTATGGCAGGCTTTATAATGGCGCGCAACTCGACCCTTACGGCAACTTCCCGGTTATGTGCCCCAATGGCAGTAATTACTCGATTAAGTTGGGGAACGATAGCGTTCACCAGGAAGCCGAGCGCGTCGCTTATACATTTGTTGTGCCTAATATAAAGTCGTACAGCATTGTTTTTAACTATGCCGTGGTTTTAGAGAACCCCGACCATCAACCTTTTCAGCAGCCCAAATTTACTGTCCATGTTTTTGATGTAACCGACCACACAAGTATTGAATGCCCGGCTTTTGATTTTGCGGCATCATCTACCTTGCCGGGCTTTAAATTGTCGACCGCAGTAGGCCACAAAGGCGAGAGCATTTATTATAAAGAATGGTCGACAGCAACTATAGACCTTAGTCACTACATCGGCAAAACCATCCGGCTTGAATTTACGACCAATGATTGCACCCGCGGCCAGCACTTTGGCTATGCATACCTTGATATGAGTGAAGATAATGGCAATGCGATTGCCGGCAATGCCTATTGCCTGGGGCAAAAGTCGGTTACATTATATGGCCCAACGGGCTTTTCGCGATATTTTTGGTATAACAAAGATATGTCGAAACAAGTTGGGGTGGGGCCGTCATTGCGATTGTCGCCGCCGCCACCCGATAATACCGGTTATACCCTGGTAGCTTTGCCTTACGATGGAGTAGGATGTACGGACACCCTGCACACCGTGGTTAATGCAATTGATGAAGGGTTTAAATTAGTGGTGCCGGATATAGTAAAAGGGTGCCCCGGTGGCGGGGTGGACCTTACTGCACCCGAAATAACGGCCGGCACAAGCCCTCAAACTACGTTTGGTTACTTTACCGATTCGCTGGCAACCAGTTATTTGTATACACCGAAAAATGTTACCCAGCCCGGCGTGTACTATATACAGGGGATCAATAAGGAAGGCTGCATGAATATATTACCCGTGCGGGTTGTTATTGCCTACCCCGAAATTACTGTTACCGACCCGGAGCCGGTTGATTTCCCGGTAACAGTAGACCTTACGAAAACATTTGTGCATGACAATGATTTGCGATACAGCTACTACAGTAATGCGGAGGCTACAAAGCCCGTTTATAACTATACGGCCGTAAAGTATGGCGGCACGTATTATGTTAAGGCCGAAACCAGCAACGGCTGCCAAAAGATAGCTAAAGTAAACGTAGTTATACACCCGCCACCACCCTACACCATTGTAGCCCCGACAGCGTTTACCCCCAACAACGATGGCGTTAACGATAAATTTTTAGTAAACTTGAATGGCGTGGCAACCTTTAACGATGTTAAAATTTTTAATCGCTACGGCAAACTGGTGTTTTCAACAAAATCAACCACAGGCTATTGGGACGGCAACTTTGGCGGCCACATCCTGCCTGCCGGGGTATATTATTGGATACTGGAAGGTTTTGACGATTACAATCAACTAAAAATAAGTAAGGGCGGCAGTATAGCGTTGATAAGATGAAGTCCGAAAGTCCGAAAAGTCAGTAAAGAAGCTGCGGCTTTTGGTGAATACGCAACTTAATCTCAATCAACTTATTCAACTCTCCTTCGTCTTTCGGACTCAATAAAGAATGATTCTAAATAACATTAATCCCTCGTAATAAACATTATTACCTTAACGTTTTGTATTTTTGTAAACCGGAAATACGAGGAGATTATTCTTAATGAAAAAAAGCGCAATACTTGGTTTGGTTGTAATTGCTGTCGCGATAGCAGTTATTATCAGTACCTATTCAAGCTCAAGCACTTACGGCTCATTCAGTGATGCTAAAAAAACTACTGATGAATTACATGTGGTCGGCCACTTAGATAAAAGCAAAGAGCTTTATTATGATGCGGCAAAGGATGCTAATTATTTTGCGTTTTTTGTGAAAGATAATAAAGGCGAAGAATGCAAGGTGGTATACACAGGTACAAAGCCGCAGGATTTTGAAAAATCGGAGCAAATTGTGCTTACAGGCCGCATGACAGGCAAAGAATTTCATGCATCAACCATCCTGTTGAAATGCCCGTCGAAGTACACCAAGGACAAGGTAGAAGTTACTGAGTACAAGGCTAAAACAGCCGAAATATAAAATCATTTAATGGATACAGCTTTTCAAGGCGAACACCTTTTGCCCGGAGATATCGGGAAAGTGTTTGTTATTCTATCATTTGGCGGGGCATTACTGTCGGCCATAAGCTATTATTTTGCTGCTACCACCACCAATAAGTTGGATACCTCGTGGCTGAAATTTGCCCGCGCAGGCTTTTGGGCAAATTCTGTTTCTATTTTAGGGGTAGGGGTGATGCTCTTCTACGTCATCTACAATCATTATTTCGAATATCACTATGCCTGGGCATATACCTCGCGTTCGTTACCCGTTTACTACATCGTATCTGGTTTCTGGAATGGGCAGGAAGGCGGCTTTTTATTATGGACGTTTTGGCAGGCAGTTTTAGGCAACATCCTGATATGGCGTGCAAAATCGTGGGAAAAACCGGTGATGGCAGTTATTTCGCTGTCGCAGTTGTTCCTGGCTTCAATGCTATTAGGTGTCGAAATTTTTGGCGCAAGGATAGGCAGTTCGCCATTTTTGTTGCTCCGAAAAGCCGTTGAGGCACCCATATTTTCGCGCCCTGATTACCTTTCGTACATAAAAGACGGGCAGGGCATGAACCCCTTGCTGCAAAACTACTGGATGGTAATACATCCGCCAACGCTGTTTTTAGGTGCGGCGTCGGTTGTTGTGCCTTTTGCTTACGCCATTGCTGGTCTTTGGCAGAAACGTTATAAAGAGTGGATTGCGCCCGCTATTTCGTGGGGACTTTTTGCTGCAATGATATTAGGTGTAGGCGTAATAATGGGTTCGTTGTGGGCCTATCAGTCGTTAAATTTTGGCGGTTTCTGGGCCTGGGATGCGGTTGAAAACGCTTCTATCTTCCCGTGGTTAACCTTAGTAGGCGGCCTGCACGTAATGATTGTTTATAAAAACACCGGGCACTCATATGTCACAGCTACAATACTGGTATTGGTAAGCTTTATTATGGTACTATATTCATCATTCCTGGCAAGGAGCGGCGTACTGGGTGATACATCGGTACACGCATTTACCGATTTGGGAATGTTTGGGCAACTGGTAAGCTACCTGCTGGTATTCCTGGTTATTTCAGTGTGGCTGGTAGTGGCGCGTTTTAAAGAAATGCCAATTACCAAAAAAGATGAGGACACCTACTCGCGCGAATTCTGGATGTTTGTGGGTGCCATATTCCTGGGCCTTTCATGCTTTCACCTGGTACTGGTAACCTCTATCCCGGTTTGGAACAGGGCTTTCGGCACCAAAATAGCACCACCGGTCGACCTAGTAGGCCATTATAACGTTATCCAGGCTTCGTTTGCCATGGTGATTGCCATACTTACCGGGTTTACCCAGTTTTTAAAATACAAGAAATCGGACATTAAGAGCTTTTTAATAACTACTGTAGCGTACCTTGTTTTAGCGGCGTTAATAACTGCGCTGGTTGCTTATGCAACTGGTCTTTACAAACTGCACTTTGTGTTTAACCTGGTGATGTTTGGGTCTATATACTCGGTATTGGCCAATGGCAAAGTTTTAGCTGATGCAGTTAAGGGCAAGTTTAAGCTTGCCGGGTCGGCAGTAGCGCATATTGGTTTTGCCCTGATGCTGGTTGGAGCTTTGATTGCCGCGGGGACACGTAAGGTGGTATCGCTAAACGAGTCGGGCGTGATCAAGATGAGTGGCTTTGATAAGGCCGAGGGCATGGGCAGTGCTCATGAAAACGTTATGATTTACAAAAACGAGCCGGTAAAAATGGGGGATTACACCGTTACTTACCTTGGCGATTCTGTGGTAGCTCCTAACCGCTATTTTAAAGTAAATTACAAACGACTGGACGAAAGCGGCAAGGTTAAAGAAGAATTTACACTAAGGCCCAATGTGCTTACCAACCCGCAAATGGGGTCGGAGCCATCGCCGGTACCAGACACTAAGCATTATTTGCTGCATGACCTGTACACACACGTAACCGCTTTACCTGTCGGTACAAATACCCAGGCCGCCGCAGCAGATGCCGCCCACGGCGAAGAAAACGATGATAAAAACTACGATGAACCCGTGCCGCATCAAATTGCCGTTGGCGATACTATTCATTACAGGGATGGCGATATCGTACTAAAATCATTAAACCGCGAGGTACAGGTGCAGAATATCCCTATTACAGGCAGCGATGTTGCGATAGGCGCCAAACTTGAAATTATATCTCACAATAAAAAATACGAAACCGAGCCGGTTTACATGATAAAAAATAAAAGTGTGCTCGATTTTTCCCGCAAGGTTGAAGATGCGGGATTAAAGCTACGGCTCTCAAAAATTATCCCTGCCGAAAATAAAGTAGAGATAGTTGTATACCAGCAGCCACAAAACAAAAGGCCATGGATAGTAATGCGCGCGCTTGATTTCCCTTATATCAACTTTTTATGGTCGGGTACTATTATTATGATAATAGGGTTTGTGTTGTCGATCAGGAGACGGAATAGCGAGCTGAAGATGGTGTAAAATACCCTTTTTTGTCAGTGTGAGTTACAGATAAAACCCGAAAAAATGCTAAACTTAGTGGGTGATCATAATAGCATTTCTGTTGATGGATTTATCATCTTGAAAGGCATTTATACCACTGATGAAATCAATGCCATCCTAACTATCATCAACAAAGCTGACCAATCCAACCCAACTTTCAGAAAAACAGGGGACTTGTTTGCTATTCGCCAATTTTTAAAAGAAATGCCGGAGGTGAAGCGATTGGTTTTTAATGAGAAATTAAAACAAGGTATTTATCAATTATTCGGAGCGGAATATTTCGTTGTTAAATCCATCTATTTTGATAAACCCCAAAAATCAAACTGGTTCGTAGCCTGGCACCAGGACCTTACTATATCTGTAGATAAAAAAGTCGATCTACCGGGCTATGGCCCGTGGACAACAAAGCCGAACCAGTTTGCCGTGCAGCCGCCCATTGATATTTTGCGGGATAATTTTACTGTGAGGATACATCTCGATGATACCGACGAAGGGAATGGCGCGTTGAAGGTTGTACCGGGTTCGCATCTGGATATCATCCGTGCTGAACGTTTAGACCTGCAACCTGGCGATGAAGTGAGTTGTAGCGTGCCGGCTGGTGGAATAATGATAATGCGGCCCCTCCTGATGCATGCATCAAACCGTACAACCAATAAC
>JBDUDE010000360.1:0-10737 GCA_040003105.1 Mucilaginibacter sp.
CGGGCTATCTGTACATAAGTGTAAATGCCTGCCACCCTTGCATACAAGGGCATACCTGTATCTGACGCTACCGCCAGCGCGGCCTTGGCTGATTCATCAGCAGGGCGGGTTATCAGCTCCTGCGAAGCATTTAAACGGGCCACGGCGCTCTCCGAATGCAGCAGGGCGGCCAAATCAGCAACAGACGCTGCTTTAAGATCAGGGAATACTTTATACGTCCACCCGGTTGGAACGGCACGCACCACATATCCTTTTGAGTCGCTGCCGGAGTACCCCGCACCATCCCATGCGGAAAGGTAAAGCCTGCCGGAACCATCAACGTCCAGGTCGGTAATCTGGGGCAGTTGTATAAAATCCTCTTCTTTAACCTGGAAGGTTGGGCCATCGGGCGTTACGCGGTCGATGAAAAGTTCGTTGCGGCCCCAGTCGGCAGTCATCGGAACGTGGTTATATTTTTCGGGCCAGCCGGGTTCGGCCATAAACAGCGAGCCTGTGCCCGAGCCGCCGCCCAGGTCAACAAGGGCTGGAATTATCTCATCAGTAAAATGCTGAAACAGTAAAGGATACCCATACTCGCCCGACTGGATATGGTGCGAGAAACGGATATTCCAGCCGCCGCCGTCGTTGGTATTGTCGCGAGTAAACACGTTCATGTAAGGGTCAATAGCCACGTCATAAATATTGCGGGTGCCATGGGTAAAAATTTCCATCTCGGTACCGTCAGGGCGCACGCGCACAATACCGCCGCCGAGCATGGTGAGTTTTTTGCCGCTGCGGTCTATAGCGTCATGAAAGCCAAAATCGCCTACGGCAATATAAATCCAGCCGTCAATACCCATGCGGATGCCGTTAGTGGCATGGTCGGTGCCACGTTCCGCCAGCATACGGGCGTTGCTTATGTGTTCTATCAGTGGTTGCGGCGGCCCGTCGGCTACGCCATCGTTATTTTTATCTTCAAAAACTTCCAGGTTCATCCCGCTGGCCTTGCCGTTCGTGAAAACCGTATGCAACACAAAAACCTTATCCCCCATTACCAGGATGCCGCGCGGGTCGTCAACATCGGCAAAATCGGTATGCTTGTCAACCTTGCCATCATTGTCGCTATCTACCAGCCTGATGATGCGGCCTTTACCCGGATCCTTTCCAAGCGAGCCTATCATATCCACGCCGACAAAAACCTCACCGGTTGGCGCCGTAGCTATGCAAGCAGGACTTGGTGTAAGGTCCGGCCCTGTAAATGGTGTAACCGTTAAGCCTTGGGGCCATTTCGCGTGTGCTATAAAATTTGCGCGGTTAACAGCGGATGAATTAGCGGTTTGGTTTTTAGCAACTTGCTGGCTAGCAGCCCCGTAGTATTTATATGTCCCGAAGACAGTCATAAAAATAAACAGGGTAACGGATAGTTTTAACATTGTTAAATAGTAATTTGTGAAGAGGGCAATATCGTTATTGTTTTTTTTGTAGGAAAGAAAAAACGTCGTTAAACAAGTAATTGATTGTAACAAAAGTGCTAACCGGAAGAAAACCTCTCCATACCCGCCAAAATAGTGATCGCCAAACAAGCTAAATCAGCTACGATGTTGAACAATATTATAAAGAGCCCAACTAATACATACCATACTCCTTACCCTTGTTTCACATCACCATTTTCACCCGCACATCGCCGTCCGATAACGTCCGGATAATTAATTTTTCCTTTGTAGGATAAATCGCCATAATATCCAAATCCTTAATGCCCACTTCTGAGCGGGTATTATTACCCATATCGCGGCTCAGCTCTTTTTGCAGGCGGATTTTGCTATCGGCAATAAACTGTGTAAAGTTATAGCTTGCTTTTTGCCGTATCCCATTAGTTATCTTAGCGTTAAACATCCATTTGGCCACCTTAAGCACCCAGGCTTTTGTTTGCAGGTCGAAGCTCAGGTCGGGGAAGGTAAGTATGTGGGTTGCGGGGTCGTAAGTTGGCGTGCCTACCAGGTAAATAGTGCCGGTGTTGGTACCCTTAAAGTCAACCTGCATAACCACCTGTTTACCAATGCCATAAACCTTTGTTTTGTCAACAATAAATTCATTGCCGGCAACATTGGTAACCTGGCCGGCCACCTGCTGGTTTATTATATTGGTGAGGTGGTCGTAATTTTCCAGCAAATCCAAATAAACGTTAAATCCGCTGGCGGGCTTATAGGCGGTTAAATTTGGCAAAGGGGTTAGGGATCGCGGCGCACTTACCGTAGTTACCACCGGCCGCGCCGACAAACCGACTGAAAAACTAAGCACCGACCCATTTAAATTAAAACCGCTTAACCTTACTGATTGCGGGTTGGCCGACACATAACCCACATCGCCTACCTTGGTTTCGCTGGCAATGTTGTTCCATAGCTGGGTAATCATGGTTTTGATATCATAAGCTGCAATTTTAGCATCCACCTGTTTGCCTAAATCGTTTAACGGAATGGTTACGTATTGTATAAGCTTGTCAGTAACATCTATATTCCCCAAAAGCACATTACACCTGTCGATTGGCTTTGGCGCCGGGAATAAGGTAGTTTTTGATACCAAGTGATAATCCGGTGTAATATTTATAACTGATTTGTAGGCTATTTCCATCCGGCGTGGCGCCTCGTCGCCGATGCCACATTGCCCTGATATGGTTGGCACCAGGCAATGACCAACCCCACCCAAAACCGTTGTGCATTTTGCACAGTATGATGCCGTTATCCCGTAGCTGCCTGTAAATTTTAAATTGACTGTATTTGTACCACCGGTGATAATAAATGGTGTGCGTGTAAATGTATAAGTATAGCTCACGCCTTCGCAAACTTCCTGCTTACCAATATATTTTATGGGAACAGAATTTTCGGCTTGCACAAAATAGTTTTTCAAATCGACGGTAACCGGCACTTCAATATTTGATATGGGTTGAACCAGTTTTGGAATATCCGCATCAGCAGCTGCCGGGGGAAGCGGTTTGAGCGAACCGCAAGACGATAAAATCAGCAGCAATAAAAATGCAGCCGGATGTATAAGGCGTGGATTTAGTTTCATTACCAGGGGATATGGAGCAACACGCTAGCTATTAATTAAACCGCGCGTTACCTTTGTAAAAATAAAAGATTTTTACTTTTTAACAACAGTTTCTATATCCTTGTTAAATACAATTTCGAAACTATGCAGCAGCCCTTCATGATTATAGGTAATATCCCAATGGTAAAGCTGGCAAATATTTTTCACAATGGTTAGCCCAAGCCCTATCCCATCTGAGCCCGGCGCTTTTTGAAAACGCTCAAACAATGTGTCAATATCAAGCTGTTTAGCTTCACCCGGGTTCTGGAAAACAAGTTTTTCGCTGGTTAAGGTAATCAGCAATTTACCATGCTCAATGTTATGCCTTATGGCATTGCTGAATAAGTTATTAAGTAAAATATCAATCAACGTTTTACTCGCCACAATCCGGTTTTCTTTTAGTGATTCAAGTACAGTAATGTCTTTTGCGGCAATTAACTCCTTAAATTGCTGCAGCTTTTGTACTAACAACCCTTGCAGGTTTAGTGGCGCCTCATCGTTAACCAGCTTATTTTCAATTTTAACCAGCAGCAGCAATGCCTGATTTAACCGCGACAACTTAGCCGCCGCCGAATAAATATCATTTATTTGCGTGTATTGCCCGGCATTTAAGTTTTCGTCCTGTATAAGCGTGTCGAGTTTTGTTGTGATAACCGCCAAAGGCGTCATCATCTCGTGCGATGCATTTTCGGTGAATTGTTTAAGGTGCTGATAATCATTTTTCACCCGCGAGGCCATTATTTGTACCGCGGTATTCAGTTCGTTAAATTCATCAACCTTGTTAGGCTTTGACGGAAACACCTTTGGCTCGGCTATATTGAATGTTTTTAGCTCATGTAAAATACTATAAAACGGCTGCCATAAATTATTGAGTATGTATTTATTAGTGATTAAAAGTATAAGCAGCAGCACTATTAGCAGCACAATAGTTATCAAAGTAATTAATTGCACCAGACTATTTTTTCCTGCGTACGATTCGCTGATAATAACCTTGTAATGCTGCCCACCAACCGCTATTAATGCTGCGGCTGCCCTGCCATTTTCGGGCATTTTATCCGGCGCGCCTGATAAAACTGTGTCATAAAACCTGGTAGGGAAATTTGACGTATTAATTTTTACAAACTCGGTTAAATTATCGTCAAAGTCATTTTTAGGAATCTTCCCGTTACGATTAACATAGTCAATCCTTTCTGCAATTTCTTCGGCGAGTTCGCGGTCCAGTTGGTCCCTGGTTATCTGTCGAATAGCAAAATAGTATATTAAAGCCCCGGCTATCACCACAACTATGGTGATTATGATACTTGCCCGGTTGTAATGTGCCGACAGCTTCATTTGGTCATAAATTTATACCCAATTCCGTAAATCGATTTAATATAATCAGCACATTGCGCATCCAAAAGTTTTTTACGAAGGTTTTTTACATGCGTGTAAATAAAATCAAAATTATCGTGCATGTCCATCTCGTCGCCCCACATGTGTTCGGCAATAGCGTTTTTCGATATAACCTTCCCTTTATTAGCTATAAAGTACAATAGCATGTCGTATTCCTTGCGCGTTAAAATAACCGTGGTCCCGTTTACCGATACTGTCCGCCCGAGCAGGTTAATAGCTATTTCGTTAAATATAAGCTTATTGTTGGTACTAAAGGTTTTACGCCGGTAGGTGGCTACAACTCTTGCTTTAAGTTCGGCCAGGTGAAATGGTTTGGTGATATAGTCATCGGCCCCTGTATTTAAGCCCAGTATTTTGTCGCTAAGCGAGTTTTTTGCAGATATAATAAGCACGGCTTCGCTCCTGTTGTTATCCCGCAGGTATTCGAGTACGCCAAAACCGTAGCCGTCTGGCAAGCCAATATCAAGTAAAATGCAGTCGTATTTATATGCTGATAATTTCTCAATTGCAGCGGCCAGGTAGCTGCAGCTTTCGCAAATATTACCTTCCTCGTTAAAGTAATTTAAAATATTATCGCGGAGGCTTTTTTCGTCCTCAATAATTAAAAGTTTCACCGTTTTTTTTTAATAAACATAATGTTGAAAGTTGAAGAAATACTGAAGTTTTTAAAGCCGTCGCCGAAATACAGAATTCCTTCAAAATGGGTTTATACTTTTAAAATATATTAAAATTTATAAACAACTAACGAAACAATATCTTTAGATTTCTTTTTAGTAACAATAAATAAACATAAAAAATCATGGCAGTCATTGAACCAGTAAGAATGGACGTAGTTCGGCCAGGAAAAGTAAAAAGGTATTCACCCTCACTGCGCCTTTGGCATTGGATAAACACCATAATAATCAGCGGTTCATTAATAACGGTATTAATTAATGCCACTATTACCGACGACCGCACCTCGTCCGCCATAATAAAAACAGAGCTTCAACAATCAGGGGCCTCGGTTAACGACGACCAGGTTCGGGGCGCCGCGCATGCGCTTAGCGACAGCGTTTGGGATATACACAAATATTTTGGCTACTGCCTTGCCGGGCTGTTATTATTCAGGTTGATATTGGAGTTTTTTCAATTGGCTGACCAAAAATTCATTAGGACAATTAAAAGCGCTTACAGCAAGCTTAATACAATCAGAGCGGACCGGGAAACCGCGCGGCATGAGCTTATCGTAAAGCTTATATACGCTGCATTTTACGTCCTTTTGGTGATTATGGTTGTAACCGGGTTATTCCTTGCGTTTGAGGACGAGCTGCGGGCGTACAAAGCAATAAGGCACAGCGTTAAAGAGGTGCACAACTTTTGTATGTATTTGATTTTGGCCTTTATTACTGTGCACCTTGCCGGCGTATTTTTGGCTGAAAGGAAAGACTCAAAAGGTATAGTTTCGGATATGATAAATGGAGGCGATGCTGGCGCTTAATGTAATTTTGATGTTACCGCCGGCTTATTGCCTGTCAATTTAAAAAGCTATTGATACATTTAAAACTTCATAGCCAGCAGTTTACCAATGTTAAAACTTTTACTAACCAGCACAGTTCTTCTACTTCTTTCAATTGCCGTTAAGGCCCAGGATAACTACGAAATACAAGTTTACGGTTCGGAAACCGTGGAAAAAGGCCGCACCATGCTCGAGCTGCACAGCAACTTCACTGCTGATGGCTTTAAAGAAGGCGACAAAGGCGAATTGCCCGACAACCACGTTTTTCACGAAACCATCGAAATCACCCACGGTTGGACGACCTGGTTCGAAACGGGTTTTTACATTTTCAACTCGATAGGCAGTGAGGGCCGGACTGCATACGTGGGTTCGCACATCAGGCCAAGGGTTGCAGCGCCGGCTGAATGGAAATGGCCTTTTGGTGTAAGTATATCTACAGAATTTGGGTTTCAAAAAAAGGCCTTTTCTGCCAATACCTGTACCCTGGAAATAAGGCCGATAGTTGATAAAAAGTGGGACAAACTCTATGTCTCGCTAAACCCAACGGTTGATAAAAGTTTCGCCGGCCCCGATAAATACGCTGGATTTATATTTTCGCCCAATGTAAAGGGCAGCTATGATGTGAGCAAGGTTGTAGCTTTAGGACTTGAGTATTATGGCAGCACAGGCCCGTTTTTTCACTACGACTCATTTCAACAACAGCAACACCAATTATTTGTGGCTACCGATTTAACCTACAGCGCCGACTGGGAGTTTAATGGCGGCATAGGATATGGCTTTACAAAATCGACTGATAAAGCAATCTTTAAAATAATAGTTGGCCGCAGGTTTTAGTGGCTGGTAATCAGCTTTGCCATAACAAATGCAGCGGCGGCGGCAAGTGCGCCAATTATAACCACTTTTAGCGCCCCGGTAAATGGCGGTTGACCGGTAAATTTGCTCTTAAAGTACCCAAAAACAAACAGGCAAACCAAAGTTACCGCACAGGAGTAATAAAGTGCCTCCTGCGAATTATCAATAAAAAAATATGGCGACAGTGGGATAATTCCTCCTACAATGTAAGATACCCCTATGGTGATAGCGCTTTTAGTGGCCCTGTTTGGATTTGGTTTTTCTAAACCCAACTCGTACCTCATCATAAAGTCAACCCACTTATCTTCATCTTTGGCCATCTCGTCGGCAATTTGGTCTTGCAACGTTTCTGACAAACCAAAACCGGCAAAAACCTCTTTAACCTCCATCTTTTCCTGTTCGGGCACGCGCTTAACCTCATCATGTTCACGCTGCAATTCAGAATTGTAATGGTCCTGTTCTGTACGACCGGCCAAAAAGCCACCGAGGCCCATAGCTATCGAGCCAGCCACTATTTCGGCAATGCCGGCGGTAACCACAAGGGTCGACGAACTTACTGCGCCGCTTAAGCCCGCTGCAAGCGCAAACGGAACAGTTAAACCATCAGACATACCGATAACGATATCCCTGATGGTTTCCGAGCTCTTTACGTGATGTTCGCTGTGCATATTTTATTTTTTGATAACCGGTATTGCGGTAAGCGTATGTTTTATGTCATCCAATATACGCTTTGCAACCTTAACTCACCAACTATTTAAATTTTAACGCCAGTGTTAAAACATCGGAGTTTAAGCCGGTTGAACGCATATAATGTCCGTACCTTAACTCAAGCGTGTTTAAATGCTGCCATCCAAACACCCCGTTTGGCGGTGATAAGCGCAGGTTTGCCCCAATAAAATTGCTGTGTAATGTTGACAGGTCATAATCACTGGTATAAAAAACATCCGTTGGGTTATGCAAACCATATGGTGTAAAATACCGCGTACCTTGCTGACTGTTATACCGGTAAAACGGGCTTATCGAAGCAAATGATGAAAACTTAACCGGCACTTCAATTTCCGCGGTATGTGCCCTTATGCCCCAGTTATCCATATAATACCGGTAAAACGTACGGATTACAAAGTGGTCGTCTAAAAAATAATTTAGCCTTATGGCTACAGGTAGTTTGTAACGCCCATCGGGCAAGTTTTCAACCCTTTCGCTGCCATCGGTAAAATAATCGCGCTGGTATTTTGTAGCGAGCAAACCTTTTTGATAGGATGGCTCAACTATAAACACGGCCTGCAGGCGGGTACTTATTACCTGCGATAAGGAAAATGAGGTACTAAACGAATTTCGCGGGGCGGTAGGCACGGGGGTTCTATCGTCACGGTCCGATCCGGAGCCGTAACCAGGCGGTCGCAACTCAACCGGAAGTATTACCTTCCAGGTATCTAAAAAGGCCTGTAGCTTAAAATCGAACTGGGTGTTTTTATTATTAAACACCCTTGTCAAATTAAAACCAAAGCCTTTGGACTGGTAATCAAACTCGTGCGAGTAAGAAAGGGAAAAGCCATAGGCGTTGCCGGTTTTTTCGTTCGAGTTTGTCCAGTTTATGGAAGGATAAACACGTGTGTCCTGCCTTGAAGCTGAAGAAATGCTATACGGGTCGATTTTATCTGACGATGCCGAAGTATAGTGGTCAATCCCTAATTCAAATGTATAAGTATTCTTATGCCCGTTGCCGGTAAGCTTTGAAAGCTGCACATCAAGCGTATTGGCAAAGTCCGTCAAATTTTCGGTACCTATGCCGCCGGTTACAGCCGAGTTGTTGCCGTTTTGGTGATAGTATCCAGATACAAAATTTACTTCATCAACCTTTAGCTTACGGGTTTCGTAATTGCTGGTATCTTTAACAGGGGCTTTGGTTTGGGCATGCGATGACAGGATACCCAAATACAGGGCTAATACGCCCAGGTATATTTTTCTCATTTACAATAAAGTCTTTTTGTTATTAATTACAACCGCAGCCACCACCGCTCTTCCCGCCATTAGCTCCCGAACCACCCTCACGGTATAACTGGAAACTTTGTTCAAATTTTTGCGATTTACGCGCCGAAAGCTCCATTTCCGAGTCATTTATCCGGTTTTTTTGGTACGATTTTACCGTACTGCAGGCCGTCATACTACAGGCTATTATTGCAAACGATAATATTAACAGGGGTATTTTTTTCATCTGAATCAGTTTTTAATATTTATATTCTTCGAGCAGTGTATTTGGCTATTATCATCAATTATTATACAGGCTATCTGGTTTAACTGGTTAATTAAATCAAGCCCCACCCTAACGCCCATTACCATAACCGGTGTCGCCATAGCATCTGCCAGTTCGGCGCTGGGGCTGATGATGCTAACGCTTTTTATGCCCGTAACAGGCAAACCTGTTTTCGGGTCGATGGTGTGCGAATACTTCTTACCATTTATCATAACGTATTTTTCGTAATTACCCGATGTAGCAATAGCCATGTTACTGATATTTAGCGTACTGAATGGTGTTATGCTTTTATCCGGGTCGGCAATGGCGATGGTCCATGGTTTACCGTTTGGCTGTGTTCCCCAGGTAACCAGGTCGCCGGCTGCGTTTACAATGCCGCTTTTAACGCCCAAATCTTGTAAAACCACCCTGGCTTTATCTGCCGCATAGCCTTTGCCTATCCCGCCAAAACCAATCCTCATCCCTTCTTCCTTCAAAAATATTGTACAGTCAGCTTCGTCAAGTACTACATTATTATAATTTATAAGCCGCACGGAGTTGCGTGCAACTTCCGGGTCGGGCAGCGCCGTCATGTTCAAATCAAAGTTCCACAGGCTTTTATCTATGCCTCCGTAGCTAATATCAAATGCACCCTGGGTTAAACCCGATATTTTTAACGAGCGCTCAACCAATTCATAAACCTCCTTATCAACCTTTACAGGCTGTATGCCCGCATTCCGGTTTACAAGGTTGGTCTGGCTATCGTCGCTAAATGTTGTTAACAGCCTTTCAATCCTGCTTATTTCTTCAATAGCAGCGTCAATGCATTTGTGGGCCCAATGTTCATCGTCGCTCACCACGCTTATCTCAAAGCGATTGCCCATCAGGCGAAGTACGCGTTTATGAACCGTAACTATTCCCAACATATTATTAGCTGCCCGAAGTGGTAAACGGGCTTATTTGTTCAACAAATTTTTCGGGCGATTCATTCGGGAAGCCATCCCATTCTTTCAAAACCTTACCATGCTCATCAATCAGTAAGGTGTATGGAAATTTACCATCGGGGTTATATTTCTCCGCCAATTGTTCGTTTAGTTTGGTTTGCTCCCTGCTCAGCATATTTTTCTTTTGGCGTGGAAAATCAGCACCTACCAGCACTAAATGAGATGACGCGAAATCTTCAAAAGCTGAATTCTCCAATATTTCCTTTCGTTCCCTTATGCACGGGCCGCACCAGTCCGAGCCTGAAAAATTTACCAATATCAGTTTATGCGTTTTAGATGCCTCTGTAGTAGCCTGGTTAATATCACCAAGCCAGGTAACCTGCGAAAACAGGCCGATTATAAAAGTCATTATTAATGATTTCATATTATGAATAAATATTTCTTATGAGTAAACTCTTAACGATGTATCGGTTAATGTAGTATTATACACCGTTAGATTATGACTCGCCGGTGAGTTTTTCACCACCCCCGCTTCAGTAAACGCCGAGCCGTGATTATTACAGTAAAATTGCTTGCTATCGCCCTCGTACACTAGTGGATAATTTTCGTGTGTACACGATTGTTGCACAGCTATGTAGGCCCCCGCGGTTGTTTTGGCTACTATAATACTATTTTGAGCAAGGTGGCCCCCATTTGTAAGCAATGCGGAGTTAGCACTTACTGTTAAATCAAGCGTAAAATCAACTCCCGTAGGGCCG
>JBDUDE010000798.1:0-3183 GCA_040003105.1 Mucilaginibacter sp.
ATATAAATTAAATTTAGATAACAAAAAAAATGAAAATCTTAAAAATAGGTATAGTAATATCCATGTTTATTGTACTACAATCCTGCAAAAAACAGGCAACAAATAACACGGTTACAGGGAGCGATACCGGTACAGACACCGGCACCGGGCCGATAATTGCAGGTATCGACCCTTCAGTAGCCGCCACACAGGGCTTTTTCCTTGATGGATGGGCTGCAAAAACATTTGTCGCGCCTGCCACGCAGGACGCAGTTAAACCATCGGCCAGCGGGGCGGTAAATGTTACCGTCGATTTGAGCCAGATTACCACAAAAGTATCTAAATTGATATTCGGCAATAACACCAACCCGTATATGGGTCAATATGTTACCGAGCCGACGCTGATGGGCAATATAACAGCGCTGGCGCCCAATATTTTGCGTGCGCCGGGCGGCAGTATATCCGACATCTATTTCTGGAACGGCGATGGCGCTGTTATCACCGCACCTGCGGATGCCCCCGCCAAGTTGGTTGATGGTTCGGGCAATGCCACGGATGCCGGCTACTGGTTTGGCAACAACACACAAAGCTGGACCTTTACAGTTGACAATTATTACAAAGTGCTGCAGCAAACCAGCAGCACGGGGGTAATAATAGTTAACTATGGTTACGCCCGCTATGGCACCGGCCCCCACCCCGACCAGGCAGCCGCCCATTTGGCCGCTAACTGGGTTAGATATGACAAGGGGAAGACTCAATTTTGGGATGTGGGCAATGAAAGTTATGGCGGCTGGGAAGCCGGTTACCGCATAGATGTGTCACAAAACAAGGATGGCCAGCCCGAATTTATAACCGGGAAGATTTACGGCGCACACTTTAAAGTGTTTGCCGATTCGATGCGGAAAGCGGCTGCAGA
Organism: Mucilaginibacter sp.; assembly: GCA_040003105.1. Taxonomy (GTDB): domain Bacteria; phylum Bacteroidota; class Bacteroidia; order Sphingobacteriales; family Sphingobacteriaceae; genus Mucilaginibacter. The sequence continues at coordinate 896 of JBDUDE010000798.1, forward strand.
GGTGGGCAACGCCAATATAAAAATAGGCGCGGTGCTAACTTCCGAAAATGACGTTAACAACAATGCGGGTGTTAAAAACTGGAATGCAGATGTATTGGCAATAGCAGGTAATTCGCCGGATTACTTTGTGGTGCATAATTACTATACGCCTTATAATGATAACTCAAGCGCTTCGGTTATTCTAAATACTCCGGCGGCATCAACAAGTCAATTAATGGCATGGGTAAAAAGTTCCGTTAGTAAAGCAGGTGTAACACAAAAACCGGTGGCGCTGGATGAGTGGAACATACAAGCGATCGGTTCGGCGCAAAATGTATCGAACATTGCAGGTTTGCATGCGGTAATGAGCTTGGGCGAGATATTGAAAAACCAGTATAGTATGGCCTGCCGGTGGGATTTGGCCAATGGCTGGGGCAGTGGCGACGACCAGGGAATGTTTAACATTGGCGATGAAACCGGGATAGCAAAATGGAACCCAAGGCCGGCATTTTACTACATGTACTTTTTTCAAAAATATTTTGGCGACCGGATGGTAAGTTCGGCAGTTACCAATAACAGCGATATTACCAGCTATGCATCCACCTTTTCATCGGGCCAGGGGGGAGTAGTACTGGTAAACCAGTCGAACGGCGACCATGTAGTTACCGTAAAAATCAAAAACTTTGCAGCGGGGGCTAAATATTATTATTACACGCTAAAAGGCGGCGCCGATAACGCACCATTTTCGCACCAGGTATTGATAAACGGTATTGGGCCGGCAAACGGTAAATCCGGCGGGCCGGATAGCTATGCGTCTATTCCTGCAAGCTCAGCGAGTATATCGGGCGGAATAACGGTTACTGTGCCGAAATATGGTGCTGTATTTTTAGTGGCAGATAAACAGTAATATACCTGTTTAGATAATTAGATTTGATTTATCAGTTTAAAACCAATTATGAAGATGAAATTTAAAAGTAAAGCCTTATTAACCGCGCTGTTTTGCGCTATGGCTTCTGTATCTGCATTCGCCCAAAAGTTTGAAGAACTGGCTCAAACACCGCCTATGGGCTGGAACAGTTGGAACACATTTCAAACCCATATTGATGAGCCTTTATTGAAGGGCATGGTTGATACTTACGTGTCATCGGGCATGAAGGATGCCGGTTATACTTACTTTGTTTTAGACGACGGCTGGATGGCTATGGAACGCGACAAAGATGGAAACCTCGTTGCCGACCCTCAAAAATTCCCCAATGGCATGAAAGCTTTTGCGGACTACGTGCACTCCAAAGGATTAAAATTTGGCATATACAATTGCGCCGGTACCAAAACATGCGCGGGCTACCCGGGAACACGCGGTTACGAGTACCAGGATGCAAGGTTATACGCATCGTGGGGTGTTGATTATTTAAAGTTCGACTGGTGCAATACAGAAGGAATAAATGCAAAAGAAGCTTATGCCACGATGGCCAAAGCTATCCGCTCGGCAGGCAGGCCGATGATTTTCAGCCTTTGCGAATGGGGTCAGCACCTGCCCTGGAAATGGGCAGCAAAAGACGGCCAGCTATGGCGGAGTACAGGCGATATTGGTAATGCGTTTGAAGAAACTGTTGCCAAAGACGGCTGGAAACCTTTAAGCGTTTTAAACATCCTGGACCGCCAGGACAGCATCAGGCAATACGCCGGTCCCGGCCACTGGAACGACCCTGACATGCTTGAAATTGGCAACGGCATGAAATACAACGAGGACAAAGCCCATTTCTCGTTATGGTGCATGCTTGCCGCCCCGCTAATGGCCGGCAACGACCTGCGGAAGATGAGCGAACAAACCACTTCCATTTTAACCAACAAAGAGTTGATTTCCATTGACCAGGATGCGCTTGGCGTGGAGTGCTTTAAATATTATTCGTTTGACGGAATAGAGATTTTTGTAAAGCCGCTAGCCAACAATGAACTAGCCGTTTGCTTTTTAAACCGCTCAAACCGCCCGCAAAATGTAAGCTTTGATTGGAAGGCACATGTGATAAGCGATGCTATTACCAAAACAAATGTCGATTTTAACCAGGCAACTTATAAGCTGCGCGATATATGGGCGAAAAAGGATATTGGCACCACTGATAAGGCGTTTAAACAAACTATCGGGGTGAATGATGTGGTGGTGTTAAGGTTGTTGAAGTAATATAGTTTAGTCGGGTATTCCGAACACAGCTAACCTACGCGGTTTTTAAAACCTCGTAGGCCTTTTTTATTTTATAGCTTTTCTATGTCGTTAATGGATAAGCCAGTAGCTTTAGCAATATCTTTTGGAG
>JBDUDE010000686.1:0-3180 GCA_040003105.1 Mucilaginibacter sp.
CTGATGGGTGGGGTAGGGCAGCGCATGCTCTTTACACTACGCAACGCTATATTCAATAAATTGCAATTGCTACCCGTTGGCTTTTTTAACCAGAACAAAGCGGGCGATTTGATATCGCGTGTAAACAATGATACCGATAAACTAAACCAGTTTTTTTCGCAACAACTGATGCAGTTTATAGGCAGCATTGCAACTATGACTGGCGCGGGCATATTTTTGTTGTCGATAAAACTTAATCTTGGCGCGGCCGCGCTGATACCTGCTGTGATTATTTTACTATTTACCAGCATAACATCAGCATGGGTAAAAAGCAAAAATGCCAGGAACCTGAAGAGCGTTGGCGGCATGAGCGCCGAAATACAAGAGAGCCTCAATAATTTTCGGGTTATTATCGCCTTTAACCGCCGCGATTATTTCCGCAAAAGGTTTGATGAAGCAAACCATGAGAATTATAAAACGGCCATAGGTGCGGGTATAGCCAACAACTCATATGTGCCGGTGTACGCTTTGTTATCCAGCTTTGCGCAGGTAATTGTTTTTGGCTATGGTATTTATTTGTTTACCAGGGGTGAAGTTGGTATCGGTCTTGTGACTGTAAGTTTTCCATTGTACGCCAATAACTTTTACAGCCCGTTGCGCCAGCTTGCCGCTTTGTGGACCGGCTTCCAGACGGCTATGGCTGGCTGGGACAGGATTGCGCAAATACTATCGCTGGAAACTGACCTGGTAAAAGTTGAAAAGACCGTACCTGTACCGGCGGCACCGTTACTCGAATTCAGGGATGTGCATTTTGGGTACGATGAGGACAAAGAGATATTGCACAACATCAGCTTTAAACTAGAGCAGGGGAAAACTTATGCGTTGGTGGGCCCGACAGGTGGAGGGAAAACAACAACGGCATCATTAATTGCACGTCTTTACGACCCTAACAAAGGCTCGGTATTGCTTAACGGTGTTGATATACGTGCGTTCGACCCCATCGAACGCACCAAAAAAATAGGCTTTATTTTGCAGGAGCCATTTTTGTTTACCGGTACAGTTCGGGACAATATTTTATATGGCAACGAATTGTACGTAAACCACAGCAACGAGCAACTGGAAGAGGCAATAAGAGAAGCTAACCTGGGCAGCTTGCTGGCGATATTTGAGAGCGGGCTGGATACCAAAGTGCTTTCCGGCGGCGATAGCATTAGCCTCGGCCAAAAGCAGCTCATTGCCTTCATGCGTGCCGTTTTGCGCAATCCTGACCTTTTGATTTTGGACGAGGCAACCGCCAATATAGATACCATTACCGAAAAGCTGCTAAGCGACATTTTAAACAACCTGCCCGCAACAACCACGCGGGTAATAATAGCCCACAGGCTAAACACCATTGAAAATGCCGATGAAATATTCTTTGTAAACTCCGGCGAAGTAATCCGCGCCGGCTCGTTTGACCATGCGATGGATATGTTGTTGCAGGGGAAGAGGGTGAGTTGATTCGGAAGTCCGAAAGTCAGCAAAGTCCGAAAGACGAATTCCAACGGCAGGTTAGGGCAATTTAGTTACCGATAAAAGCGTTTCGCGCTTAAGATAAATTTTCTTTCGGACTTTACTGACTTACCGGACTTTCGGACTAAAAAAAAAATCCCTACACTTGTAAATAACTATAAACCGATTATGCAGAGATATATAGGTCAAAAACGAATTTTAGTTGCTACAGATTGTATAATATTCGGATTTGACGGATGGAACCTGAAGCTGTTGCTTGTACAGCGTAATATTGAACCAGAAAAAGATAAATGGAGTTTAATGGGCGGCTTTATCCAGCCTTCGGAATCGCCGGAAGATGCGGCAAACCGCGTTTTGGAATTGCGTACCGGCCTGAAAAATGTGTACATGGAGCAATTCCAAGTGTTTGGCAAACCCGACCGTGACCCTGTTGAACGCACCTTATCCATTGCTTATTTCGCCCTTATTGATATTCATCAATACGAAAAAGAGATAAATGACGAATATCATGCCGAGTGGTTTTTATTGGACGAAATGCCCGAATTGATATTCGACCACGCGGAAATGGTTAAGCTGGCGCAAAAGCAATTGCGCTATAAGGCCGCGCTGCACCCCATATTATTCCAGCTATTGCCCGAAAAATTCACTATCCCTCAATTACAGGCACTTTATGAAGGGGTTTACAATACCACTTTCGACGACCGTAACTTTAGTCGCAAGCTGTTATCAACCGGGCTCCTGGTTAAATTGAACGAGAAGGATAAATTCTCATCCAAAAAAGGCGCGTTTTATTACCAGCTCGACCAATCACATTATGCCGAAAATTTTGAACGCTTTTTGAATTTGGTACCTAACCCTGATAAGTTTTTTTAGGCTTGACGCTAAATATGCTGAAAATTAAACGATAATCGAAAGAAAAGATATTCGATTTTAGTGTTTATTTCCGATGATTCATCCCTGCCCGGTAAGTACCCCATTTTAGTATCAGGAGCTACTGCCCTGAACTATGATGTTGCTTTTGTAAACGCGTTCTTACGGTTTTGGGAATAAACGCGGCATTGAAAATCCCAAATACGTTTACGCCAAATAGCGACGGCATAAATGATACCTGGAATATTGTTAATATCGACAACTATCCCGATTGTACGGTGAATGTTTACAACAGGTGGGGCCAGAATGTATTTTCATCAATTGGGTACGGCAAATGGTGGGACGGTAAATATAAAGGCACACTTTTACAGGTTAACACTTATTACTATATTATCAACCTTAAAAATGATAGTAAGCCATACTCGGGCAGTATTACTATTATAAGGTGACGTAATTAAAGAGAATTGCGTTGAGGAGATATTAATTAAGGTGTCAATTTTGAGGATTTTATTACATAAAACGCTAAATTGCAAAGATAAGCCTTAATTAAAAATTAAAATAACGCGCAGATACGTACAAGAGATAAGGAGAAAAACTATATTCGTACATTGATTTGTATTATATGTGGTTTGATTTGAACATCATTAAATACATTACCGAACAACCATAGCAATAACTTTAACGTAAACACGTTCGTAGCAAACCGGACTGTCATAAGGCATTATATATTAATGAAAAGAATTTTATACTTATTGTTTGTTTTTATTTCGTGCATACAATTAGTGTCGGCTCAGCAAAAGCCGCAATACACGCAGTACG
>JBDUDE010000419.1:0-3174 GCA_040003105.1 Mucilaginibacter sp.
CAAGGAAGAGCAACATAAAAAGAAGAAGAAGAGACGGCATAGGAGTGAGGAGTAAGTATTCCACAGCCATCTAATCCATTTTGTCATTGCGAGCGAGGTACGAGCGCGGCAACCTCGTCGCCATCCATGTTCGCTATGCATGGCGACGAGATTGCTTCGTTCCTTGCAATGACAAAGCTTTTTATTTCATCACCGGCACATTAATAAAACTATCATTCCCCCACCAGATTTTTAACGGTTCCCCGGCATCTTTAATCGTTTCATCGCTTACATCTTTACCGGTTCCGTAATTAACCTGGGCAAATGGGTTTTTATCTATATTTAAAACAACCAGCAACCTGCTGCCTTTGCTTAGCTGCCTGCTAACCATGCGGGTACGGGTAAACGGAATGGTTTCCTTAACACCGGGATGCAGCAGCTGACGAAAGCTTGCATCCTTTGTATAGCTTGCCCTGCCTAAAAAGTATGAAAGTTCAAAATAGTCGCCGTTAGGCATTACTTCGTACAGCACCACGCCAATGTCCATATCCTTTTTGTTGATAATGGCTTTTAGTTCACCCGTAAATATGCCGTTAACCTGTATCGGCTTGTCAAAAGGTTTACTGATGAAAAACAGCCCATTGCTGCGGTCGAGTTGTTTTTTGATGATGGGGTCTGGGTAGTAATCGTTGTTGGTTGTAGTATGGTCGGCCAGGCTAACTTCCTGGTACAACGAGGCCGGTTTAAGCGGCTTTTTTTCAACAATTAAATAGTTACTGTCGGCTTTTATATTCGTCAAATACAGTTTTAAAGTGCTGTTGTGCATTTTCGTTAAGGACGGGGCATGTTGCCAAACATCGGCGCCCATTACCTCGTAATTTATTTTATCCTTTAAAATAGCCGGCTTTTTACGCCCTTTAAGTATGTAATCAAACCACTCAAAAGTAATGTCTTTGGTATGCATCAGCGCAACCGGGTCAACGTGATAGCCGTGCAAAACTGCGTAGCCGCCCTGCTGTGTTCCAAAATGGTCGTACGGGCCGATGATAAGGTAGTGGTTGGCTTTGGGGTTATATTTATAATGGTCGAGCACATATTGCATTCCCGAAATTTGTCCGTCATCATAATAGCCCTCAAAGGTTAATACCGGTATACTTATTTTGGCGAAATCGGTTTTGTAAGGCACCTTATCCTGCCAGTATTTATCAAACGACGGATGTTTCAGCCATTTTTGCATCCAGGGGTTTGGCGTACCATCCAGACTGTCGATTTTGCGGAATGCTATATCGCTATTATACCAATTGTTGCGGAGATTGCTCCAGCGCCGGTAATCGTTATTTAGGGCGTCGTCGACATATTTATTGTTGGTTACATAAAATGCCCATTGATAATTCACGTTTAAAAAGATATTATTTTCCATAGGTACACCCTGTCCCGGTATAGCCGCCACATACGGCACTATGGTTTTAAGGGCCTTGTTCATGTGCTTGGTCGCCGCCCATTGTGCATAACCCGAATAGCTGCCGCCATACATGCCCACTTTGCCATTGCTCCAGTGTTGTTTGCTTATCCAATCAATTACCGCGTTTACGTCCCTGCTTTCGTGTTCGTACGGCTCAATTGGGTCGGGACTAAGCCGTTTCCCCCTGGTGTCAGCCACTATGCCTACATAACCGCGTGCGGCTGAGCTTTTAGCCTCGTACAAGCTGCGGTCGAGGTTTGAATAAATGAAGAACATTAAAGCGGTTGGCTGCGTTACATTTACGCCTCTTTTCCGTACTACCACTGCAGAAAGTGTTGCGCCATCATTTGTTTTTATGAAAACACTGTCCTGTATAATGTAACGGTGGTTGTCATCCGTTTTTAAAATTACTTTACTAACGGGCTCAATGCTATCAAAAACGTGCATAATGTTATAAGCCTTGCAAAGCGTAATTGCATCGGTAATTGATAAACTATCTTTTGAGGCGGGCTTGGGAAACGCCTGATTAAAATCTGTTTTTAATTCGTTAACCCCGTTCCGGGTAGTAAAAGCTAGCGAAACGTATAATGCGCCTTTATCATCCAGTTTATTGAAGAAACTACCTGCCAAAGCAGAAAAGGCCTGTTTAAACATTGCGCCATTGCTTTGTTGTGCAATTTTGGCGCGGCAAAACAATTCATATTGTGCGTAAAGAATCGCCGGAAACTGTGTTCCATCGGTTGATGCAATTTGGCGTAGGGATGCGATGCTGATTAACGCATCGGCATATTTGCCGGCAACCATTTGCAGTTTAAACAGGTTATCAAGGTAGCTTTTTTTATTGCCGCCTGTTTTGTACTTGTCAATTACGTCGTTTGCCAAAACCGGCATTTGTTTCGCAATAGCGATACTGTCGGTACTATTTATTATTGGGAAATATATATTTTGCGCCCAACTAACCGCGCTTATAAAAAGGCATAGCAATGCCATACAGAGTTTCCTGTTCATAATTTTTTTATTAAATTTTGATTTGATTTATGTTTTCACCAGTTTTTTCAGCTTTACCGATTGCCGGTCTGATGCCTCGAGCGCGTCGCCGGTTTTTAGTAATACTTGGAGTTTTCCGCCTGGTAACGGTATTATTTTTTCGATGTAATTTATGTTGATGATTTGCGCCCGGTTCAGCCGGAAGAACTGTGATGCATCCAGCTTTTCTTCCAATAAATTTAGCGAGCTTTTTAAGAACACATTTTTATCCTCAAAAAACAACCGGGCATAATTATCCATCGACTCAATTAAATGAACTTTATCCCAACTGATAAAGTGATATTGCTGCCTGTCCTTAACAAATATCCTTCCGTCATTTTTGGCTGCTGATTTTACTTTCAATTGTTCCATCGCTTTTGCAAATCGTTCCTCGCGGATGGGTTTCATGAGGTAATCGATAGCACTTACTTCAAAAGCCTTTACGGCATATTGGTCGTACGCGGTGGTAAATATTACCTGCGGCACATTCTCCAGCGATTCAAGCAAATCAAAGCCGGTTTTTTCCGGCATCTGGATATCTAAAAATAACAAGTCCGGATGTTTTATATTGATTTGTTCCTTTGCCTCGTCGGCGTTTTTTGCTTCCCCAACTATTTCAATATCCGGGTAATTTTTCAGCAATAGCTTAATTTCCTCGCGGGCATTGCGCTCATCATCAATAATTAAAACTTTTAATTTTTTCATGC
>JBDUDE010000608.1:0-3168 GCA_040003105.1 Mucilaginibacter sp.
GACCGGCTTGTTCACTTTTTTTATCTGCTCGTTATAGCTGTGTTTCGCTATTGACTGCAAATTGGCGTAATATGTATCCTTGTTAATCTCAACATCATCATAAGTTTTCCATTTATCCGGGTACCCTATTTTTTTGGTTACGATGTTCAACTTGGCGATGGCGCTTTTTTTGGTTTCAGGACTCATCCAGTCCAGCTTTTCAATGCGGTCGCGGTAGGTATTCTGCAGGTTATTTACCAGGGCCAGCATGCGTTGCTTAGCTTCCGGGGTAAAATACTTTTGTACGTAAAGCTGCCCAAGCAACTCGCCCAGGCCATCATCAACCTTGGCGACAATGGTTTTCCAGCGTTCTTTTTGCTTTTTCTGACCATTCAGCGTTTTGCCGTAAAACTCAAAATGGGCATTTGCAAAATTCTTGCTTAACGCTTTTGCCGCGCCATCAAGCGTACCAAAATAAGCCTTGTCTTTCCATGCAGATATGGGTTGATTTTTCAACAACGAATCCAATGCTTTATAATAACGTGGTTGCCCAACCAACACGGTATCTGTTTTTAAACCCATCAGTTGAAAGCTGCCTGTTAGGTCAAGGTCGGGCATTAGTTTTTGAAAATCGCCAACGGTAAATTTGTTATAGTTTTTTTGCGGATCGCGCAATTCAACCGGGCTTAGGTGCGCGGCGGCAATTGCGGTTTCAAGTTTTAAAATCCCATCGGCTTTCGAGGCTGCCATTTTAGCGTCGATGCCGGTTAGGGTGAAAAGCTTGGCCATGTACTTAACATATTCACCGCGTATTTTTTTCGAGGCCGAATCTGTATTAAAATAATAGCTTTTCTCGGGCAGGGTTAACCCTGTTTGGTCGAAATGGGCCACGTTTTTTACGCTGATCTTGTCATCAGGCGAAACATAAAATCCGAATAAAAAGCCATCACCATCTTTAAAGCTGGAAGCTGCAAGGGTTACCAGGTCTTTATAATCCTTTATTACGTCGATTTTAGCCAGCAAAGGCTTTACAGGTTCATAACCCAGCTTCTCGATAGCGGCGGTATCCATCCCGCTTTTATACAGGTCTGCTACTTTTTGCTCTTTGCTGCCCGTTGGGTTATCATTTACCGATACATCATCCAGGATGGCATGCAGGTGCTTTTGGTTATCGTTATAAAGTACATTGGCTAAGCCCCAGCTGGTTTCGCTTGGCGGTATCTGGGTATCTTTTATCCATTTGCCATTGGCATATAAAAAGAAATTATCGCCCGGCTTTACCGAAGTATCCATGCCGCTTTTATCAAAAAACACGGTGCGCTTTGGGGTATCAGCTTGGGTGGATGTTTTAGGCTGCTTGCAACCGGCCACAATTACCGCAGGCAATGCTAATAAAAGGTATTTTGTTAATCTCATTGGGGGTTAAGGGTTTTATATGCTAAAGGTATACAATTTATTTTGTTGCGGTTTCCCCTATTATATGCTGATATCACCGACTTTAGGTCCATAGTCCATGGACCATAGACGATAGCTGTCTTTAGGGTAAAATCATTTCCACTCCCGGTTATTATTATGGTCTATCGTCCATGGACTATGGACTCCCCCACTAACCTGTTAATATTCAGTTAAATGTTAACAAATAAATCACACCATCATAACGTTAATATGGAACGTTATCGCTTATTTTTATAGACCGTAAAAAGGTCAGCTAAAATTTACCACCTAAAAATAAATTTATGACCTGGAGAAAATTTAGCGGCGAGGTAATTAATTCGCCAATCTTAGAAGAAGTTGAACGGGCCATTGAACGGGAAACTAACCTCGGCAACAAGCTTAAAGTATGTATCGGCACCGACTCGCAGGTAAAAGGCGCAGTAACTGATTTTGCTACCGTAATTGTTTTTTTACGCGAGCAGCGCGGCGGGTTTATGTTTATCCACCAGGAGCGCACCTCGCAAAAAATGAGCATTAAGGAAAGAATGCTGAGCGAGGTGCAAAAATCAATCGACATTGCCTACAAGCTTTGTGACTTGCTCGACCTGTACGAAGTTGACCTTGAGGTACATGCCGACATTAACACCAACCCGATGTTTAAAAGCAACCAGGCCCTGCACGAGGCCATGGGCTACATCCTGAGCATGGGTTTTGTGTTTAAGGCTAAGCCCGAAGCTTTTGCCAGTTCGTACTGCGCCAATAAAATGGTTCAGTAAAATTGCTGAAAACAATTTCGGTGTGGCTATATTTGATATTTATATGGAAGAGATTCAAGAATCAAGAAATCAAGCGTCAAGAGAGGAAGGTGTATAAATCGTTTTCTTCTTGATTCTTGACTTCTTGACTCTTGCTTCTGATTCGCAACTAAACATCAAGCTATGTCGCCACTAATTGAAATCAACGATCCGGCTTTTGCCGGCGCTAATACCATCCTTATCGATGCCCGCGGCGGGCTCGACTCGCACCAGCGCTACCTTGCAGGCCATTTAAAAAACGCTATTTATGCCGATTTAGATAAACACCTGGCGGCTAAAGTAACTGACGCCTCACAGGGCGGTCGGCATCCCCTACCCGATGTTGAAAAATTTGCTGCGCTTTTAGGCACATGGGGCGTTACCCCCGAAAGCCATGTAATTATTTATGACGACAAATCGGGCGCGTTCAGTGCGGCGCGTTTGTGGTGGATGCTGCGCGCCATTGGCCATAAGCAGTTGCAGGTTTTAAACGGCGGCTTACAGGCAGCCAACAAAGCAGGTATCGAATTAAGTAAAGATGATTATCAGCCAAAAACCACAAGGCCCTACCCTGTACACGGCTACTACGCCGGAACGGTGGAGATTGAAGAAGCAGGCGAAGCAGCACAGGACGATACCCGCGTTGTAATTGACGTTCGGGAATCTCCCCGCTACCTCGGCCAAACCGAACCCATAGATTTGATTGCCGGCCATATACCCGGCGCGGCCAATTTACCCTATGTGCTTAACCTTGACGCCGATGGCAAATTTTTGCCGGCTGATATATTACGCAGCATGTATAATGATACCATCGGTAACGTACCGTACGTGGACGTAATTGTGCATTGCGGCTCAGGCGTTACCGCTTGCCATACATTGCTGGGAATGGCTTATGCGGGGATAACAGAACCCAAATTGTATGTCGGCTCGTGGAGCGAATGGTCGAGACGTGATTTGCCAA
>JBDUDE010000523.1:0-10649 GCA_040003105.1 Mucilaginibacter sp.
TGCACACCGGCGTGGCGACGGTTACCTTGTTTTCGCCCGACGACGAGCCATTGTGCGAGCGGCTATTTTTTGTTCAAAATTACGACCAGCTTAAGCTTGATGTAAAAACCGACCAAACTGTTTACGCGGCAAGGGAAAAGGTAAACATCAGTTTGTTGGCAAAAAACCGCGCCGACTCCGCAACTACTGGCCATTTTTCGGTATCGGTTGTGGATGAGGACAAAGTATCGGTTAACGAAAATGAAGAAAATAGTATCCTGGCAAATCTGCTGTTGACCTCTGATTTAAAGGGTGATATTGAGCAGCCCAATTATTATTTTACAAACATCAGCGATGAGGCACGCAGTAACCTCGATTTAGCGATGCTTACCCACGGCTACCGCAGGTTTGAGTGGAAGCCGTTGCTTAACAATACTTACCCGGCTTTGACTTATCAGCACGAAAAATCGCTGGAAATAGCCGGTACGGCAAAAATGCTGGGCGGTCGCGCTTTGAATAAAGGTGCGGTGTCGTTAATTGCACCATTTGGCGGCCGGGGCATATTAAGCACTGTTACTGATGAGAAAGGAAATTTCCGCTTTACCGACTTGGTTTATATGGATTCGGCGAAATTTATTTTGCAGGCGGTAAATGCGAAGGGAAGTAATAATACGGTGCTGATTTACACGAGGGATAAGCCAGCCCCGGTAGTACCTTACCTGCAACCACAAGCCATTGCATTGGATACCACGATGAATGCTTACTTAAAAAACAATCAAAAGCAGCGCAACCAGTTGTATGCACAGGGGTTAATAACGGGGAAAATGTTAAAGGAGGTTAAAATAAACGCGCGCAAACTTACGCCAGTTGTAAACGACACAAGATATGGTGTTGCCGACAAGGTTATTGACGGTGCGCAAATTGAGTACGGCGGTTTTTTAGCCGATAGATTGATACCTAAAATGCCCGGCATTAAATTTGTGATCGGTAGACTGATGGATGCCCATGCCGTTCTTGACAGGGCAAGCTTTGGGCCTATGCTGATTGTATTAGATGGTGTAGAAATGGCCCCGGATTTTGATTTGAATTCTATAAATACAGGTTCAATCGATAAAATTGAGGTGATGAAAGACTACGCTTTGAATGGAGCGCTTATTATCACTACCATTAAAGGAGTACCGTTGAGGGATATTACCTCCAAAGGCATCCTCCCAATAACCGCAAGAGGCTTTTACAAAGCCCGCGAATTTTACTCGCCAAAATATGAAAGCGCCGCCACCGTTAAACCCGCCGATTTACGGACCACTATTTATTGGAACCCCGAAGTTGCAACTACCAAGGCGGGTAATGCTCAATTTCAATTTTACAATGCCGATGCTACAGGCAGCTACCGGGTTGTTGTTGAAGGGATTGATGAAAAAGGCAATTTGGGCAGGCAGGTGTATCGGTTTAAAGTGGAATAGTTTTCAAAAGAATCTACTAACTACTTAGTTAGCGCTATTTTTTTTATAACTTTAGATAATGAAGCACCTCACCTTAACCATATCTTTTATCCTGGCTTCGTTTTGCTGCCTTGCGCAATACGCTGTCACCGGCCACATAATTAACCAGGCTGATACAAAACCCATAACTGACGCCAGCGTTTTTATAAGCAACGCTACCATCGGCGATCACACCGCAGCTGATGGCTCTTTTAAACTTAGTAACGTAAAACCCGGCACGTATCAGTTAGTGGTATCAAACATCGGGTTTGATACTTATACCCAACCAATTATCATCACCAACCACGATATTAACCTGCCAACTATTACCATTTACCCAAAATCTATAGCGCTTAGCGGTGTAACCATAAAGGCAAAAGCCGGCGCCGACCCGGACCGGTCGCGCTATATGGTTTTGTTCAAAGATGAATTTTTAGGAAAAACCGACCTGGCCAAAGAGTGCAAAATACTGAACGCCGAATTGCTTGACTTTGATTACGACGGATCGAATAATATACTGACGGCCAGCTCTGTCGACTTTTTAATTATACAGAACGATGCCCTGGGATATAAGTTGAAATACCTGCTGAAAAGTTTCACACTCGACATTGCGGAAGACGGCATACGCGCGTTCAGCTATTCGGGGTCGGTTTTGTTTGAACCAATGAAAGGCAGCCCCGGTGAAGAGCGGCAATGGCTGCAGCGCAGGCAGGAGGTTTACGAAGGTTCGCAGATGCATTTTTTACGGTCGGCCATGGCAAATAGCCTGGAACGTGATGGATTCAGGGTATTGCGCGTTCCGGCCAATCCGCAGCGTCCTGCTGAAAATGTGATCCGTGAAAAACTCGGGTTGTATGCCCCGGTAAAAAACGATAAGCGGTTTCGCGATTCATTAAAATACTGGCAGAAAAAAGCAAGCCTGCCTAAATTCCTCGACAAGTTAAGCCCGCCCTTAAAAAAAGAGGACATTGTAACCGGGCCAGACGATAAAGTACTGTTCGCCCTGGGCGCCAACGGCGGTGTGCTGTTTATTACTTATAATAAATATCACCATTACAATCATGGGGGCCTGAGCATGATAGCAGCGGCAGCTAATACGGATAATACCCTGCTCACGTTTGATAGCCCGGCGCTATTGTTTGATAAAAATGGCATGCTGATTAATCCCGGTGAGGCCAGCTATAACGGCGTTTGGAGCAAAAACCGGGTATCGGCTCTTTTGCCATCTGATTATGAGCCGCAGCAAACAGTGGAAACGGAGGTTGACAGCGCCCTGGTTAAAAATATCACGGCAAAAGTGGACGCTTATACATCCACCCATATTACTGAAAAGGCGTATCTACACTTTGATAAACCATACTACAGCGCGGGCGATACCATATATTTTAAGGCTTATTTAACGCAGGGCGAGGCACATGCGCCTTCGCATTTGAGCGGCATTTTATATGTTGATTTAATAGATGCGGACAACAAGATTAAAAAATCGGAAAAGCTACTGGTTACCGATGGCGTGGCCTGGGGCGACTTCGCCCTGGCCCAAACCCTGCCAAAAGGAAACTACCGCATTAGGGCCTATACCCAATGGATGCGTAACGAAGGCGATGCGGCTTTTTTTGACAAAACCATCCCGGTAGCGTCACTGGCAAAAGCAGGAATTCCCGAAAGTAGTGTTCCCGTGCAAAAGGCCCCGGCCGGGGTAAAGCCAGATATCAAATTCTTCCCCGAAGCGGGTAACCTTATCGCAGGCGTACAGTGCAAAGTGGCTTTTAAAGCGATTGGTGCCAGCGGGCTTGGTGTTGATGTTAAGGGAATAGTAATAGACAATGAAAACAAGGAAGTAGCCGCGTTTGAATCGATGCACTTAGGTATGGGATATTTTTATTTAACCCCATCGGCTACCAAAACATACACCGCAAAAATAGTTTACGCTGATAATACCCAGGATTTAATACCCTTGCCGAAAGTGGACCCTAATGAAATAGGCCTTTCATTTACCGATGCGCCAAGGGCATGGTCGGTAAAAATAAGTTGTGGTAAATTATGGTATCAGCAAAATAAAAAAAAAAGCTATACCCTGGTCATCTATTCGGGCGGCGTACCCCACAGCTTTACGGTTAAGCTGGCAAGCACCGAAATTAACTTTGATATCCTGAAAAACGATTTTCCATCGGGCATAGCAACTGCAACTTTATTTTCGGCAACTGGCGAACCATTGTGCGAGCGCTTATTGTTTGTTCAAAATAACGACCTGTTAAAGTTAAGTATCAGCACCGGCCAAAAAGTTTACGCCATGCGCAGCAAAACAAGCATCAACCTAAATATAAAAACAAATACCGGGCAACCCGCACAGGGTCATTTTTCGGTAGCGGTAATTGATGAGGCCAGGGTGCCGCTTGAAGATAATTCGGAGTCGACCATAATAAACAACCTGCTGCTGACATCCGATTTAAAAGGTTTTGTAGAGCAGCCAGCCTATTACATTACAAACCCCACTGATAAAACCGCCGCCGACCTTGATTTGGTGATGCTAACCCATGGCTACCGAAGTCTGGAATGGCAAAAAATGCTTAGTCCTTCAAAAACCGTTTTAGAATGGCACCCGGAAAATGGGCTTACCATTAGCGGCACTGTAAAACACAAGGGCAACCCGGTTGAAAATGGCAGCGTAAGGTTGCTTAGCAAAGCGGCGGGCGGCATGGTGCTGGATACCGTTACGGGTGAAAACGGCCGGTTTACTTTTGATAACCTGGCGTACGAAGATACAACCCGCTTTGTTGTGCAGGCGCGTACAGCTACCGGCATTAAAGATGTAGATGTTAAGCCCGATTCGCTTATTGCCGAACCCGCAGTAGCAGTTAAAAGCACGTCAGAACCACAACTGACCAATAGTTTAGCGGTATATGTACAAAACAACCGTCAGTTTTTAGCCGAACAGGAGAAATACCAGGTAAGTAAAGGCATTATGTTAAAGGAGGTAGACATCAGGGACAAGAAAATAAATCACTTTCAATATTCAGACAACTTAAATGGTGCAGGCAATGCCGACCAAACAGTTACCGCTGAGTGGCTTGAAAACTCGGGCTATACCCGGCTTTATGATGCGTTAAGGGCCAAGTTAGTCTCGATAGAGTTTAGATACGACCATAAGCTGGTATCAAAACATACCGTTAATGGTTTTGGCCACAAACCTGACTTTATGATAGTAATAGTTGACGGAACACCACAATTTAATGAAGATAATGAGACAGCGACCGGTATTAACCGCGGAGTATTAGATGATTATGATGCCACTGATATTGAAAGCGTTGAAGTATTGCTGGGCACGCATTACGGTGCAATTTATGGTAGTATTGCGTCTGGCGGGGCAATTATCGTAACTACCAAACGGGCCAAACGGATAAACAATTATTATAAAGAGGCACCGGGTGTAATAATTGTTAAAGGAAATGGCTTTTATAAAGCCCGGCAGTTTTACAGCCCTAAGTATGACCACCCGGAAATTTATGCCGCAAGGAAGGATTTACGCAGCACCATCTGCTGGAAGCCCGAAGTTGTTACCGACAAAGAGGGCAATGCGACGATTGACTATTACAACGCCGATGGCGCCGGTAATTACTTGGTGGTGATTGAAGGAATTGACACCGAAGGCAACCTCGGCAGGCAGATTTATCATTATAAAGTGGAATAATTAAAAACCCCTACTAATTATTTAGTTACGATTGTTTTTTTTAATAGCTTTAAGTGATGAAAAACCTCTCCTTAACACTATCGTTTTTTTTGGTATCGTTATGCTGTTTGGCGCAAAATACTATAACCGGCCGCATTATAAGTCAGGCTGATACCAAACCTGTGCCCAATGTGAATGTTTTTTTAAGTAATGCAACTATAGGCGATCATACTGCCGCCAACGGCACATTTACCCTGGCAGGCATAAAACCCGGTAAATACCAGTTGGTGGTATCAATCATAGGGTTTGATACTTACACCCAGGATGTGATTATCACCTACACCAATATCGATTTACAAACCATCACCATATACCCCAAATCCATCGGGCTTAAAGGGGTGACGATAAAAGCAAAAGCGGGCGCAGATGCGGACAAGCCGCGTTACCTGGCCTGGTTTACCAACGAGTTTTTAGGCAGTTCGGATATTTCAAAAGAATGCAAACTGTTAAACCCGGAACTGCTGGATTTTGACTATGACAATGCAAATAATGTACTTACCGCCACATCTGTCGATTTCTTAATTATACAAAATGACGCGCTGGGGTACAGGGTAAAATACCTGTTGAAAGATTTTACGCTAGCATTTGGTGAAGACCAGGCGCGTACATTTAGTTACTCGGGTTCGGTGCTGTTCGAGGCTATGAAAGGCAGCCTGGCCCAGCAAAAAGAATGGCAAAAACGCCGGCAGGAAGTATTTGAAGGTTCGCAGGTGCATTTTTTACGCTCGGCAATTGCGGGCACGCTTGAGCAGGATGGCTTTAGGGCGTTGCGCCTGCCGGCTAACCCGCAACGCCCCGCAGATAGCGTAATTGAGCTGGGCCTGAAGGTAAGCGAGATATTAAAAAATGATAAAAAATACCGCGACTCGCTGGCGTACTGGAAGAAAAAAGCGGCGCTGCCTAAAAATATCGATAAGCTGGATATGACGCCTTTAAAAAAGGAAGACATAATCGCCGGGCCCAACAAACAGGGCATATATGCACTCAACTTTAATGGCGATGCTTATTTTATTACCTACAACAAATACCACCGCTTTAACCGGAGTGCCCGCAGCAAACTGTCCGACCCGGAAAATAAGGACAATACCCTGGTAAGCTTTAATCATCCAAGGTTATTGTTTGATGCCAACGGCTCGGTAATTAATCCAAATGGACTGGTTTACGATGGCCTTTGGGTACGGGGCCGCCTGGCAACGTTATTGCCGCTTGATTTTGAGCCGCTGCAAAACAACACCGGGGTTGAGATTGACAGCGCCCTTGTAAAAAATATTACCTCAAAAGTTAACGCCTACAACACAAACCACCTTACCGAAAAGACCTACCTGCATTTCGATAAACCTTATTACGCAGCAGGCGATACCATGTATTTTAAAGCTTACTTAACCGAGGGCGATAACCATGCCCTATCTCACTTAAGCCGCATATTATATGTTGACCTGATTAACACCAACCACAAAATCAGCACTTCGTTGAAGCTGGTGGTTTCTGATGGCGTAGCCTGGGGCGATATTGCTTTACCGCGCACGCTTACAAAAGGCAGCTACCGGGTTAGGGCCTACACCCAATGGATGCGAAATGAAGGCGATGCGGCATTTTTTGATAAAACTATAACTATTGGCTCAAGCTCAGTCGATGCCCTGGCCGCTGCGCAAATTAAACCGGCATTGGCAAAACCCGATATCGAATTTTTCCCCGAAGGCGGAAACCTTATTGCCGGCGTGCCCGGAAAAATAGCTTTTAAGGCTGTTGGTGTTAACGGTTTAGGGCTTGATGTTAAAGGGGTAGTGATTGATAACGATAATAAAGAAATTGTATCGTTTACATCGGCGCGTTTGGGGATGGGTGCGTTTAATTTAACCCCAGCGGAAGGTAAAAGCTACACCGCGAAAGTAAGTTACCCCAATGGCGTGCAGGATGTAATTGAACTGCCCAGGGCCAACCCTGATGCCATAAACATGGCCTTTACCGATCTTAACCGATTATACGCTGTAAAAATAAACAGCAGCAAACAGTGGTACCAGCAAAATAAAGGGAAAACCTATTCGCTGATAATTTACTCGGGCGGCATGCCACAAAGCTTTACTGTAAAGCTGGACAACCAGCAAGTTAGCCTTGATGTTTTGAAAAGGGATTTCCGCACCGGCATAGCAACAGCAACATTGTTTACGTCGGGCGGCGAGCCACTGTGCGAGCGGTTGCTTTTTGTACAAAATAACGACCAGCTTAAATTAAGCATAAGCACCGATAAAGCCACCTATGCAACCCGTGCAAAGACCGCTGTAAAACTTAACGTAACAGGCGGCTCCGGCGACCCTGCCCCGGGCCATTTTTCGGTGGCGGTTATTGATGAGACAAAGGTGCCGGCCGACGACAATAACGAAACTGGTATTTTGGGTAATATATTGTTAACCGCTAATTTGAAAGGGTATATTGAGCAACCCGGCTATTACTTTGCCAAACCTGATGAAAAAACCACCGCCGACCTCGACCTGGTGATGCTTACCCACGGCTACCGTAATTATGAATGGAAGAAAATACTGGCTGGCACCCCTGCCGGACCCTATCAACCCGAAAAAGGCCTCGCACTTAGCGGTATTGTGAAATTTAATGGCAAACCTTTAAAAAACGGCAAGGTGAAACTATTTAGCCGTTCGGCAGGCGGAATCATATTGGATACACTATCAGACGACCGCGGCAGGTTTATTTTCGACAACCTTACGTTTGATGACACGACAAAATTTGTATTGCAGGCCCGCACCTCAAAAGACCAGAAAGAAGTAGATATTCAGCCGGATAGCGTATTGGCCTCGCCTGGCATCACCTTAAAAAATATGCCCGACATGCAACACGAAAACCTTTCGGTTTACGAGCAAAGCAGTAAGGCGTTTTTGGACGAACAGGATAAAAACGGCATCAATAAAAACACCCACATGCTTAAGGAGGTTGTTATTAAGGATAAAAAAATAAACCCGCTGGAACACTCCGACAATCTTAACGGCGCCGGCAATGCCGACCAGGTGATAACAGCCGACTGGCTGGAAAAATCGGGGTATACGCGACTTTACGACGCATTAAGGGCGACGGCACATTCAATAATTTTTACCACAGGGGGGCACAGGCTGCGATCGGACCGGGTTATGGAAGGGATTGATGCTAAACACCCGCCCAACTACATGCTTATAGTAATTGACGGGTCTCCTCAACTTGGGGATGCATCCTCGGGGGGTATAAATACGGGGCCTTTGGATTACCTGGACGCGAGCGACATTGAAAGCGTTGAAATACTGCTGGGAACCCACAGCGCGGCTATATACGGCAGCTTGGGGGCCGGCGGTGCTGTAATAGTGACCACAAAAAGGGGGCATGGTGTTAATAATTATTATAAAGAGTCGCCCGGGGTTATAACCTTTAAGGCTAATGGATTTTATAAGGCGCGACAATTTTATATGCCCAAATATGAGCACACCGACACCGATGCCGCAAAAAAAGATTTAAGAACAACCGTTTACTGGAACCCCGAAATCCCGACCGATATAAGCGGTAATGCCCAATTCGGGTTTTATAACGCGGATGGCAAAGGCAGCTACAAAGTAGTAGTTGAAGGCATTGATACCGAAGGGAATTTGGGCAGGCAGGTATTCAGGTATAAAGTGGAATAAAGCTGTTTACTTTTCAAAGTATAACAGCTGCACGGTTTCGCCATCAAAAACGGCATAACTGCAGGCGTTTACCCATTCGCCCAGGTTAATGTAGCGGCTTTTATCGTTCAGTTTGATATCCAGCGGGAGGTGGCGATGGCCAAATATAAGATAATCGTAAAAATGGGTTTGCAGCAACTGGTTGCTAAAGGTTACCAGCCATTCGTGCTCGCCGGGCTTATTAATTTCCTTGCTCAGGTTAACCTTACGGCTGTGCCGCGACCAGTAGTTGGCCACCCCAACGCCCAGGTTTGGATGGATGCGGGCAAAAAGCCACTGGCAAAGTTTGCTGCGGAAAATACCTTTTAAATATTTGTAAAACTTATCGCCAGGGCCAAGTCCGTCGCCATGGTGCAGGTAAAACGTTTTGCCGCTGCGCTCTATCTCCAATTCGTTGCTGATAATGGTTGCGCCAAGCTCCTGTTCAAAATAATCAAACATCCACATATCATGGTTGCCCTTGAAAATCCACAGCTTTACACCGGCATCACTTAATTCGGCCAACTTGCCTAAAAAACGGATATACCCTTTGGGGACTACGGCTTTATATTCAAACCAGAAGTCGAACACATCGCCCATTAAAAAAACTTCGGCAGCATCGGCTTTTATCATGTCCAGCCAACGAACCAAGCGGTCTTCGCGCTCGCGGCTACTGGCATAGGTGCCGGTACCTAAGTGAAAATCTGAAGCGAAATATAGTTTATTGCGGATAGCCATTATTGCGGTAAAATAAGCTAATAATGTTTAGATGTGCAAATGGTAGGTGAGAGACACGAGTACGCCTTTTTTTCGAAAAAGTTAGCCCGCGCAAAACGGGCTAACTTAAAAATAATTTATAGCCGCCCCCTTTTCAGGTGACCGGATAAATTCGAGAAAAAATGCCGGGCGTTACCCCAAAAAGCATGGTGAAAAATGATTTTGCGCCCCAGCAAATCAAGCCATCAATAAATGGCAAAGTTCTTTATTATTACGATGCAGTATTTAACTGCTGATTGTTGAATGGATTGGCTTGTTCGCACACCTGGTTTACAAGGTCGCGTGATAATGGTTTGGTCATAAATGAATTAACGCAAGCATATTTTTTCGATTGAAAAACATCAGCAGTGCGAATTGACGAACTCATGATATGCACCCGCACATTTTTATGGGCATCAGCGTTAAAGCTTTCCAGTTTATCTAAAAACTCCCAGCCGGTTAGCTGCGGCATATCAAGGTCAAGCAGTATTACATCCGGCATGGTGCCGCCGTCCTTATTTTCTTCTAAATAATCTAAAACTAACCTGCCATCAAAAGTGTAAGTAGCTTGCTGGCAGTTATAATTATTATGCAACAAGCGCTGCATAATATAGTGATCTGTCGGGTTGTCATCAATTACTACAAGTTTGCACATCATTAATAGATTTAATTGTTGCTAATATAAGTATTTTAAAATTAACACGTTAGCTGTCGGTTGTTTTTGTAATAATTTAGTTACAGTGTTTTTTAACGATACTACTGACCTGGATAGGGCAATAGGTGTGCCACACATTTTCATGAGTTTTATAGCTGAGTTTTATTGCGACGAAAAAATTATTTTACCATTGGTTAACAATTTGCAGCATTGTGGGAATATTGAGACCGCGATTTGTGGAAAATTTGGTGCAAGTATTGGGGATTAAATTGGGATAGGTATGGATGAGCCGTGCCAAAACTAAATGCACATGTCATTGTCACAAGTGTCTCTCCATATTAATTGTGACAGCGTGACAAATGATGCCGGTTCAA
>JBDUDE010000834.1:0-3161 GCA_040003105.1 Mucilaginibacter sp.
ATTATTGCCGATGGCCTTTCTGCCGAAGCCGTTAACGGTAATGCATATAGCCTGTTAAAAATATTAATTCCAAAACTGCTGGATTCAAAATTAACCATCGGCCCAATTTGCCTGGTTGAGCAGGGGCGGGTAGCTATTGGCGATGATATAGCATCGGGTTTAAAGGCAAAATTCAGCATATTGCTGATAGGGGAACGCCCCGGTTTAAGCGCGGCAGACAGCATGGGCGCCTACCTAACCTATAATCCCCAACCGGGATTGACGGATGAGTCACGCAATTGCATCTCCAATATCAGGAAGCATGGGTTAAGTTATAAGCATGCCGCAGATAAAATATTTTATTTGATTAATGAATCGTTCAGAAGGAAACTATCCGGGGTGGCATTAAAGGATAACGCCGGGTTATTGGGATAGAAGTGGAGTAAGCCGCACTTATTTTACTGCTACTGCCAACTGCTACTATTAACTGATTCAAACCTTCGCTCCCAACACCCTTCTCCATGCCCAGCGGGTTAACAGGTTAAAGCCTTTCCAGCTATCTACAAATAGAGTGATATCCTTTAAACAGGTTTCGCTAAATTTCTTTTTGAAATTAGCAGATGCCAGTTTGTATGCCTGTTCCGGGTTTTCCATCCCGATGCGTTCGTATATTTCCTTTTTGACATACATGGTGCGTACAAACAATATATTGAACAAAATCACATAGCTGTACAGCGTGCGTTTAATGTAACCGGCTTTTGCAGCATATTCTTTTAACAGGCTTTTGGTAAACAATATGTGTCGACCCTCCTCGATATTATGCAAATCGAACATCTTTTTTAAAACCGGGTAAATATTTGGCGAACGCCGGGCATAGTTGCCATATACATCAGTTACCAATTCGACGGATACACTGCCCATAAATAAGTAATCGGCAGGCAAATATTTGTTACTGAACTCCCCAAAAAACTTATGCAAGCCAGACTGTTTAATCGGACTGCCACCTATTTTGGCAATAGCCTGCCCAAACATTTCCTGGTGACGGAACTCTTCAATCAGTTCGCGCAGCAAAAAGCGGTGCTCCACATTATCCAAAGGCAGGGTGAGTATGTGGCGGGTCATAAACAGGCAAAACAGGCATTCGCCCCAGGCATACGAGGCAATTACCTGCACCAGTTCGTGCCGGCCGAGGTCGAGTTTTTGAGTGGGGGTGAGGGTGTCGTAAATTTCAAGTCCCTGCAAAGAAGTAAGAATTTCGGGCAGGTAAATGTCTTCGGGCTGCGGTTCCAGTTGCCAGGGAATATACGTCTCCGGCATCAGGGGATGTTCCTTACTTATTTTTATCAGCCGCTCAACTTCCTGTACATCCATAATTTGCTTTTTTAGAACCAAGAATCAAGAACCAAGAGTGAAGATAGAAACTAAAAGTAGACAAATGTCAGGCAAATAAAGCGACCAATCCTTTTTCTGTCTTGATTCTTGGTTCTACTACTTATAATACTGCCATTAATAGTGCCCGGTTGCCTATATAGCAAATAACTGACCAAAATCCTTGAAAGATTTGAATTCGAGGGCATTGCCCGAAGGATCGAGGAAAAATAAGGTGGCCTGTTCACCGGGCAGTCCCTTGAAGCGGATGTAGGGTTCAATTACAAATTTGATGTTATGCGTACGCAGCCGCTGCTCCAATTTATGCCATTCGTCCCATTCCAAAACTACACCAAAATGCGGCACCGGGACATCATGCCCGTCAACCGGGTTAAAATGATGCTTGGTTTCCTCGGCCGGGCGTGGTTTTAAGTGGATTACAAACTGGTGGCCGTACAGGTCGAAATCTGTCCAATTGTCCGAACTGCGGCCTTCGCCGCAACCCAGCACTTCGCGGTAAAATTTCCTTGCTTCCTCAAGGTCGTAAACGGGTACTGCTACGTGGAATGGGGTAAGTTTCATTTTGGTTGTAATTGTTGTAGTTGTTGAAAGGGTTGTAAGAGTAGTAGTCGTTGAGGAGGCTGAAACATTGTAGCGTGATTTCTAACCACTACAACTCTTAACCTTTACAACTTCTCTTTAACTATTTCACATTATACCTAAATAGTTGTCTGCCCAGGTTGCCGTCTTTGTCTATGCCTTCAATAATAACCCGATAGGTTCCAACGCCATCTGCGTTAAAATATTCCATTGATGTGGCGCCGGTTGCGTCTGTTACAACATTAGGGTTCCAGTAAATTGTGCTGCGGGTATCTATTTGGTTAGGTTGGCTTGCGCGCGGACCACTGTAACGCGGTAAATAAAACGAGCGCTTTATGGCATAGCCTTTAGGGGTATAGGTAACTTCGTTCTTTGCCGGAATCAATGCTTTAAGCTCGGCAAGTGATATTTTCTGGCCTTCCGGAGCTTTTTTCATGTTTACAACTATTGCGCCGTTGGTGCCGTATGCGCTGTTTACCAGTCCAAGTTCATCTTTCAAAAACACTTCAATCGACTCAACGCCTTCACCGTTCAAATTTTCCAAATAATTCACATCAACCGGCATACCTTTCACAAACACCTGCACAGGGGTGCGGTTACCTGACGAATAATCGCGCTGCACGTAAAAATTATTGTCCTGGAATGTCATCCCCACCGCGAATACTTTTATACAGTTGAGCAGGTTATTGCAGCCTTGCAGCTGGTTAGGGGTAATCATATGGTCGGGCATCTGGCTTAAACTGGACAGGTTACTATAATCCTTATGTGTGACAGTTTTAACTATGCGGGTGTCCTTAATAACCACCTCTTTTAAAATATGCGAATTGTTTGCCTGCACTTTGCTGTTTTTTAAGTAGGCGCTAAGGGTGCTGTCAATATTCATTATTTCGTCGGGAGTGCTGGGGTTAACGTTTATCTTTTGATAAGGGTCGCCGTCAACACTTAACACAATGTCTGCCGAGCGCGGATTGTTGCGCGCACTTATAAATACCTGTGTTGAATCTGAAAATACAAGGTTAGGAAACCTGAACTTGCCATCAACGTCAGTTACGGTATTTGCCGAGTAATTTTTATCCTTAATTTGTAAACGGATATTTCCCCCGGGCAAGGCCATGCCGTTATAAGCTCTCAATGTACCCGTAATACTAATGCCCTGTTCCGGTAAAAAGCTTATCGGTGGGTATTTGTCGGTCATTATGCCGTCGTACGAAAAG
>JBDUDE010000882.1:0-10648 GCA_040003105.1 Mucilaginibacter sp.
GAGATTATTTGCCGCTTTGCCCGCAAAATGGGCTACCACGGCTTTGATTTTAAAAACAACGCAGAGATTTATGCCGAGCACGTTAAGTTGACGGCTAAAACAAATATCGATATCAGCGGCCTGAGTTATGAGGTATTGAAAGAGCAATCATCCGTACAATGGCCTTATAAAAAGAAAAGCAAAGCTGGTGGTACCGAACGGCTTTTTGTTGATAAGAAGTTTTTTACCCCATCGCAAAAAGCCATTATCCATGCGGTGCCGGATGCTTTTACGAGCGAAAGGCCGGATAACGAATATCCGTTTGTATTAACCACCGGCCGTATCCGCGACCAGTGGCACACTATGAGCAAAACCGGTAAGGTAAATAAGCTGAACCAGCATTTAAAGGAATCGTTTATAGAGATAAACCCGCGTGATGCCGCCAAGTTACAGCTAAAAGAAGGTGATGTTACTGTAATAACCTCCCGGCGCGGCAACGTACAGGTGAAAGCTAAAATAACTACCCAGATTAAACCCGGCGTAGTTTTTTTGCCGATGCACTGGGGCAAAATATTAGGGAATGATTTGCACCGGGTAAATAATATTACCAATGATGCGGTTGACCCAATCTCGAAAGAGCCCGATTTTAAATACTGCGCGGTTAATATCACTAAATATAAAAAGCCTTTTCAGCGTATTGTGGTTATTGGAGCTGGCGCCGGCGCTTATGGCTTTGTAAAATCGTACCGGGAACTTAACCCTGCTGATAGGATAACCATTTTCAGCAAGGAAAACTTTCCATTTTACAACCGGGTGATGCTGCCAGATTATATCAGCGGCGAACAGCAGTGGGAGCAATTGGTGAAGATGAAGGATTCGGAAGAGCCTGCGTACCGTATTAATTTACTGCGGGGTGTAAGTGTGGAAAAGATAGACCGCGAAACAAAATATGTTACCGATTCGCGGGGTGTTAAAACGCCTTATGATGTGCTGATAATGGCTACCGGCAGCCGGGCAGCTATCCCCAAAAACGTGCCCTCGTTGCCCGGTATATTCAGTATGCGCAGCCGTACCGATGCCGACAACTTTAAAAAGCATATCAAAAAAAACGGGCATGTTGTAATTGTTGGTGGTGGTTTGCTGGGGCTTGAGATGGCGGCATCACTGCGCGAGATGGGGATTAGGATAACCATTATTCAGCGGACGTCGAGTTTTTTAAACCGGCAGCTGGACGCGCTGGGGAGTAAACTATTACAGGAGGAAATGGCCGACCAGGGTTGCGATATTTATTTCGACGATGAGGTGCAGTTGTATTATGGGCGGGCAAAACTGACCGGCATAGCTTTGCGAAGCGGTCGCAAAATTGACTGCGATGCCATGATTATAGCTATTGGCACCACGCCGAACCTTGAGCTGGCCCGCGACTGCGGACTGGATTGCAAACGTGGCGTTGTTGTAAATGAACGCCTGCAAACCAGCGACCCCGATATTTACGCTATAGGCGAAATTGCCGAATTTGAAGGCACGCTATACGGTATTACTGCAGCAGCCGAGCAGCAGGCTGCAGTTGTAGCTGGTTATATGAACGGCGACATTGCCAGCTATTACAAAGGCAGCCTCTTCATGAATATTATAAAAATACACGGTTTCGACCTGTGCAGCATCGGCTTGCCCGAGTGCCCCGATGAGCCCGGCTACGAAGAGGTGGTTTTTATTGATAAGGCCAAGCGCTATTATAAAAAGTGTATAATACATAACGACCGGTTGGTTGGCGCCATATTAATTGGCGATAAAAGCGAATTCCTGGAGTTTAAGGAGTTGATTGCCAACAAAACTGAACTAAGCGAAAAGCGCCTGCAATTGTTACGCAGCGGCAACAAAGCCGACCCGGTGCTGGGTAAGCTGGTGTGTAGTTGCAATAACGTAGGAAGCGAAAATATCAGCAAAAAAGTGGCAGATGGCTGCGACAATATGAA
The DNA here is from genome assembly GCA_040003105.1 of Mucilaginibacter sp. Taxonomy (GTDB): domain Bacteria; phylum Bacteroidota; class Bacteroidia; order Sphingobacteriales; family Sphingobacteriaceae; genus Mucilaginibacter. The sequence goes on from JBDUDE010000882.1 coordinate 1,956, forward strand.
GGACCTGTGTGCGGCTACCGGCGCCGGCACAGGGTGCGGATCGTGCAGGCCCGAGGTGAAACGCCTGTTGGAAGAAGGAATGAAAAACATGGTTTCTCAAAATGTAGCGTAATGGAGCGTTTGATCAAAATAAACTTGCCAGGTGGCGTCGTATCAGCCGGCGACCTTTACGAAATTTTGGTGATTGCTGAAAATGCAGGTGCGCAGCACATTCGTTTTGGTAGTCGGCAGCAATTATTTTTTTCCATACGGGGCGATGAGTTGGAAGATATGGAGATGGAAATGCTGCAGGCCGGCATTGCCTATGAAATTGATGCGGATAAATGTCCGAATATTATAAGCTCTTATGTGTGCGATACCATTTTTAGTTCCGAAAGCTGGTTAAGAGAGGGCGTTTATAAAGATATTTTCGACCTGTTTAATTATCAGCCCCGGCTAAAAATAAACCTTATAGACCGGCATCAAACTTTTATCCCGTTTTTTAGCGGCAACTTTAACTTTATCAGTTCAGACGTAAGCAACTACTGGTATTTGCATATCCGCTTCCCTAAAACGAGCCGGTTTTATTGCTGGCCTACGCTTATTTATTCAAATGATATTCCTGTCATCAGCAAAAAAGCAGAAGACGTTATTCTGAAAAACAAGGCCTTTTTTTATGACACGCCGGAAATTGATGAGCAGCTTTTTTTTGATATGGTGACCAAAGGCACCGCTATACACATGCAGCCGCTGACTGCACCCTTACAATTACCCGATTTTTATTTGCCCTATTACGAAGGTTTTAATAAATACGATAACAAATACTGGCTGGGGGTTTACCGCCGGAACGAACTTTTTGAGATCGCATTTTTAAAAGATGTATGCAGCCTGTGCCTTGAAACAAGGATAGGGCAATTGTATACCACGCCATGGAAATCGATTTTGATAAAAGGTATAAATCCAGACGACCGCAACGACTGGGGTTTTATCCTGGATAAGTACCGCTTAAATGTAAGGCATGCCTCGAACGAGTTGAACTGGCAAATAGAGGACATGTGCGAAGAGGGGCTTGCTTTGAAGCAACGCCTGGTGCGCGAATTTGAGGAGGCCGATTTGCGTACCTACAGGTTAAGCTTTACCATTAAAACCCAACCCAAAACCGGCTTGCTGGGCTCGGTAATTATCAAGACGCAGCCCTCGGGGATGTTCGAGGTATTGCATACGGCTGATTTTAATCCCAATTCAAGAGACTATATTTCGTATAAAAAAAGGGTGAAGAGTGACAGCCTGGTGCAGCACCTGGTAGATTTGTGTAACAGCTACTATCAACTATCGCAAAGCAAAACAAAAAATGTAATAGCGGCGGTTAAAGATACTGAAGACCAGCCCGTTGGTATGGAGCTGCTATACCAGTGCAAACATTGTTTTACCGTTTATGATAAAGCGTACGGCGATGAGCTAAACGCCATACCTGTCGGTACTGACTTTGCAGATATTGACACTTATGCCTGCCCGGTTTGCGAAGCTGATAAAGATAGTTTTGAGTTGCTGGAGAAAAGATTGTAATTTAAGGCGATGAATAAATTAGACGCCGCTTTCCAGCTTTTTGATGCTTATAATAAACAGGACCCGCGCAGTTTTGACTGGGAAGGCACCGCCTATCCGCAGGAATATTTTTTTGCTATCAAGCTGTATGACTGGGTATTAAAGCTGGCCCCTGATGCTGATGAAGAACTGCTTTTAGCATCGCGCAGCCAGCATATCGGCCGCTGGGAGATACCGCGTGAAAGTTACCCTGAAGGACGGGAGCCCTATCTGAAATGGCGCAAAGACCTCGCCCAACACCACGCCGCTATCACCGGTAACCTAATGAAACAGGCCGGTTATGACGACCAGCAGATTGAACGCGTAAGCCAAATCATCCTTAAAAAGCGCATTAAGGTTGATGCCGACGTGCAGACTATGGAAAACGCCCTTTGCCTTGTATTTCTGCAATATCAGTACGAGGATTTCCGGAAGAAATATAAGAATGAACCCGATAAAATCATCAATATCCTGCGTAAATCATTGTTAAAAATGGATAGCCACGGCCATAGCTTTGCTTTAGGCTTAAGCTTTACGCCGGAAGGCCTTGATTTAATAAAACAAGCGATGGAGGCAGACTAATATTAAATCCCAAAATCAACTTCGCGATGGCCTTCTGAAAATGCTTTACTATTTTAAATGCGGCTGATATTTTTCTTTAAAATCAGCATATATTTTACCCAACGTTTCCCAATCTTTATTTTGAATAATGTCGGCCGGGAAAAGATGCCCACCCATGCCAACACCTTTGGCACCGGCCGCTAAATAGCTGGTAAAGTTTTCGAAATTGATACCGCCGGTAGGTAAAAGTTTAAGATAGTTTAACGGGGCCAATACCTCTTTAATATACTGTGGCCCTAAGGCCGTCGCCGGAAAAACCTTCACCATACTTGCCCCCAGGTGCCATGCCTTGTAAATTTCCGAAGGGGTGTAAGCTCCCGGGAATATGGGAATTTGCGCACTTACACAGGTCTTTATTACCTCTTCATTAATAATTGGGGTAACTATAAATTGAGCATTTGCCTTTAATGCTTTTTCCAAATCATGCATACTGCAAACTGTGCCGGCGCCGATGTTGAGCTTTCCGGCATAAATTTTAGCAAGCTCAGCAATATTTTCTTCGGCCCCGGCCGAGTTCATGGTAATCTCGAGGCAGGTAAAACCCGATTTGTGATACGTTTGCGCAACGGCTTCAATTTGGTCCGCAGGTAAATTACGCATGATGCCGACAACGGGCAGGGCCTCAAAAAGCTCCCATGAAAATTTTGCATTCATATTAATTCTGTATCTGGTGGTATATTTTAAAATGTGCCCGTGCAACCGCGTCGTCAACCCATTGGGCCGGGTAAGTTTTAAGTTGCTGCGAAAGGCCTAAGCATTCGAATGCAATTTGATAGTGTTGCTCAATCTTGGCGCCGCCCAATAAATGAATTTTCTTTGCCGTTACCGTTGCCAAATCTTTTAATTCGGTACCGATTAGTAAGCCGCTTAAGTAGCTAAAGTTTTGTGCTTTATTGTACTTACCGAACAAAGTATTTGTCCTAACTTTAAATGCGGCCGAAAGTAAATTGTTTGCCGCACCGTCGTCGACACCCGCCTTAAAACTGGCTAACTGCTCAGGGCTCTCCATGTCACTTGTTTGTTCGACAGAGTTGCTTAAAATGCTTTTGTTCGATAAGAGCTCGAAAAAATCGCCGGTCATGAAGGTTTTAAACCCGTTAACCTGGTTGTTATTTATGCGGATGTGCTTTGAATGTGTGCCCGGGAAAACAAAGGTTTCATCATTTATGACAGTTTGCGTTAGGTCAACACAGCCTATTAACTGTGTTTCCTCGCCCCGCATTACATCATTTGCGCTTCTTACTCCCGAAATTAAAGTTGTTTTATGATTAAAGTTCGCAGTTTCGGGCAGATGCCGGACGGTAAGATTGCTGCCCGATAAATCAAATGGCAACTCGCTATAAGGCAATTCCATCATACCGATTGAAGATGAAGCCATACCCGAAATGATTACCGGAACGGTATCCAGTTTCAAATTGATCTTCTTTTCAAGGCTTAGTATATGCTGGTTCGGTACATCAAGATAAAAAGCTTCGCGGGCGCTTTCCGTAGTCTTCCAACGCGCAAAAGTATCAGCAATTCCCTGATCTGAATATTCCGCGGCTATAATTTCTCCATTAGCTGTATCAACCAGCTTTAGCCTGAAAGTGCTTGTACCCCAATCGCAGCTTAAAAAGTAATTCATATTTTCCTCTGTGATTTTCATCCTAAATATTCAAGCATATAATTTGTCATTCTGAGCGATAGCGAAGAATCTTATACACGCGATATTCACATCAGACAGGTATCAAAGCGACCGACATGGAGCATACCTGTCAATATTATAAGATTCTTCACTTCGTTCAGAATGACAAAAGACTTTTGTATATCACTTTGCCTGCTCAATTAGCTCTGGTAATTTATCTACAAAAGTCATTATTTCCTCTTCCGTAGTATTAAACGAAATCATAAACCGGTATTCGCTTTTCTCTTCGTTCCATTCATAAAAGCTCGAAAATTCCTGGGTTTTATCGTAAATGCTTGCGGGCAATTTAACAAACACGGCGTTGGTTTCAACCGGCTGCGTAAATTCCAGCGATGGTATTTCCGATAACAATGTCTTAAGCTTCAGCGCAAGGTTATTGCTGTGTTCCGCAATTTCCTTCCATAAGCCATCGCGCAGCAAAGCATCAAACTGCACCGCGATAAACCTGTTTTTTGACGCCAGCTGCATGCTCCGTTTTAAATTATATTTGTGTGAACCGGGGGTGTTGGTATTAAAAAAGATTACCGCCTCGCCAAACATCAAACCGCTTTTGGTGCCGCCAAGCGTCAGGATATCGACGCCCGCATCGGCGCTTATTTGTTTCAGCGTAGCATTTAGATAAGCTGCGGCATTGAAGAATCTTGCGCCGTCAACATGCAGCAACATGCCATTATCGGTGCATACTTGTTTAATGGCTTTAAGCTCATCCAATGTGTAAACGGTGCCATATTCTGTTGGCTGGGTTAGCGATATTAGCTTGGGCTGCGGATGATGAACATCGCCAAAACGTTTAATTTTGCTTTTTAAATCAGATAGCACAATTTTCCCATCCGTATGGTTAACCGAATACATCCGGCAGCCAATAAAAGTTTCCGGCGCTGTTGATTCGTCAACCATTAAATGTGCCACATCGGTACAAAATATCGAGCTGAATTTTTCTGTTACCGAGCCAATGCCGAAGTTGTTGGCCCCGGTGCCGTTAAAGGCAAAGTATACGTCGATATTGTCGCCAAAATGCTGCTTGAAAAGTGCGACCGTTTCTTTGGTATAGCCATCGTTTCCATATGACGGCGCACTGCCTGAATTTGCTTTTGCCAGCGCGTCCATAATATCAGGATGAACGCCAGCGTAGTTCTCGCTCGAAAGGTTTATTTTCCCCTGGTTAGCCATATTGTTTATTTAGTTTTATTATTTAAAAAAGCCAGCGCACGGTTCAGAATCACATCAACGCCGGGCCTCTGTTTGGTCACATCTACCTCAATGGCCGGCTTAAACAATTCCCGCGGTACACCGCTTACATGGTAAAGCCGCTCGGTAGGTATATTGAAGCCAATTTTTATATTGGGCATCCGGAAACTTTCAACCGAACCATTAAGCCTGGCCAGCGTGGTACCAATAACCGTTGCCCGTTTCATCCCGTCGAACCCGATAGTGATGCCTTCAGCAATGCTGCCTGTCCAATGGTCGGCAAGTATAACCAAAGGTTTTGTATAAGTTATACCGCGGGGCGATACAATTTCCTCCCAACTGCGTTTTATACCTGTTTCCTTTTCTTCGGCGTAATACTCGTGCTTCTGGTAAAAATGTTCTTCCTTAATAAACCGGCCTAAAATAGCCTTTGCAACTGATGTGTTTCCGCCGCTGGGCGTTTCCCGCATATCTATTATCAATGCTTTAGTATGCATCAGTTTATTTAGCACGCTGTCAAATTTCGGTATAATGCTGTTGTCAAATAAAAAATTGTTGACCCTAATATATCCGATATTATTGATTATTCTCGACTCAACCATCTCCGGATATTTTACATGTTCCAGCATCAGGTCGTCTTTATCCGGGTAATAATCTTTAACGCCATCTTTATTTTTTATGGAGATAATCCTTTTGGTAATATGGTTGCCGGCCAGTAATAAGCGCAGGGCGTAATTTTGGGCCTCGGCATCATCGGTATGCGCTAAAAACGGCAGTAAAGCCTGGTTTACGGGGACCCCATTTACAGCAATTACCTCCATTCCGGCGGTTATTCCAACTTTTTCGGCCCCAAAATCTTTGCGCACCTCGGTTATTATTGCCCGGCCATTTTTAAATTCCGCCCAAATGTCTGCCCCCGTGGGCACCAGGCGACGGGATAAATCAGTGTTTGTTCCAAGCGAGATGTGGTGATCGTAAAGCTCATTCAATACCTTCTCAATTATTCCCACAAATGCGTTGCGTGTGGTTGCAGTATCCGCCTGTGGCGCATAAATGGCTTTTATTTTTTTCCAGTCGATAGGTTTTTTGTTGAAATAACAGTAGTTGCTGTCGACGGTGTTCCATAGATAATCAAAATCCTTGCGGAAAGCTGATTGGGTTTGAGCAGATGCTGTTATGGTAGTGAACAGCAATGCGATTAATATTAACTTTTTCATGTACATATAATTTATGCAACAAAAGTGGCGGGCGGGAATCGTAGGCTATTGTATGATATTGCAACTGGTTTTGACAACATGGCGATGCCGTCGTTTTCGCGCAGGGCGGTGCCCTGCGCTGGCAAGTTAAACCCTTTCAGGGTTAGTAAACTGTGACATAATGACGCTGACCCTGAAAGGGTCAAATTTGTTAGCGATGGGCAACGCCCATCGTGGGGAATTGAGGTTTAAATCGACGATCGATACGCGATGGGTGATGTCCCCGTGAACTTTTTAAAGTGCTTGCAGAAATGGGCCGTATCGTAAAAACCAAGGTCGATAGCCACACCGAGCAGGTTTGAACCTTCAGCCAACATTATCTTGCTTTTTTCAATTTTCTTTAAAATCAGGTAATTATTAGGCGTTAAGCCTGTTTGAAATTTGAACAACCGTAGAAACTTGAATTTATCCAAACCAAGCTGGTCGGCAGCATCCTGTAAAGAGAATTTTTCGAAATGGGTTTCATTAAGGTAATTGTCAAACAGGGCCGTAATTTTTTCGTGGCCGGTTTCATCTGCTGTGGTGCCGTGCTTCGCCGCCAGGGTTTTCAAGGCATGGGTAAGCTCCTTTTCATAATTGTTACCTGAATAACCTGCTTTTATTTTAAGCGATACCTGGTGGAGTTGGGCGAAAATTGAATCATCATAAATTACTTTCTGTTTAAACTGCAGGTTTTTCAGGTTATTGGCATACTCAAAGAAATCTGCCGTAAGGTAAAAGGTAAAAAAGCTGCGGGCATCGGCCTTTAGGCAAGGATTGGCGTGTATCTCGTGAGGGTTTGTAACCAATATGGTCCCTTTTACTGCACTTACGCTTTTATCGCTCAGCTTAGTTTCAAAAGTGCCATCATAAACCAGTGAAATATTATAAGTAGGATGAAAATGGAACGGGAAGGGCGTATTGTAATTTACGGCATCCAGCGCTTCAAGGCCATCGATTAAGGGTAACTTATAATAATTTGATGACGACATATTTGGCTGAGTAACAGGTGTGCTGTACTTTCAAAAGTACAAATAATTGTGGTGCGGTAAAATATTGTCTGGCTGTTTCGCATAGGGCGGTGCCCTGTGCCGGCGTATTTTCCCCTTTCAGGGAAAGTATATCAGATAGAACAAAAAACAAAATTCCCCGGAGGGGATAAATATGCCAGCGCGGGGCACCGCCCTGCGCTAAAGCGACACGCAGTCATCCCCATTTTGAAAACATCACCCTTTCAAAATGAAACGCTATCCATTTTACACAAAACCGCGTTAATCCATAAAAACCATGTTTACAAGGTTTAAAGTAATATTTGCCTATGCCGGGTTAAATATGGCATGCATTTAGCACACTTCCCATGTGCCGGGTTTCGCAACCGGGCCATATTTATAAATATCTAAGAAAATGACAGCATTTTATATAGCGCTTAAAGTAAGCGCATTGTTGGCTATAATCATACTCCCCTTATTCGGCCCTAAAAATAAGAAAACACCGCCGCCACAAGGCCTGAGCGATTTATCTGTAAATAAAAACGGTTTCCTGGAGGTTTACGCGACCGATAATATCGAACATCACCCCGTTCAAAAACATCATCAATAGCCCAAGTAAGCCATAACGCATGTTTGTTTAAATAATCCCCGTAAATTCAATAGTTTTGAATGTAATATCACCTTCTAAAAATCAGCAATGCAAAAAAGCGTATTAATTATCGACGATGAAGCAAAATTACGGGGATTGCTTAGCCGTATCATCGAGATGGAGGGTTACAGGGTTTTGCAGGCTGGTACCGCCCGCGAAGGGCTAAAACTACTTGAGGCAGAGATTGTCCACGTGGTATTGAGCGATGTAAAACTGCCCGATATTAACGGCGTTGAACTGGTTAAACAGGTAAAAGAAAAAAGCCCCTATGCCGAGGTAATATGCCTTACCGCTTATGGCACCATACAGGATGGCGTAACTGCCATAAAGAACGGGGCCTTCGATTATATAATTAAAGGCGACGACAACGAAAAGATTTTGCCGCTCGTGTCAAAAGCCTATGAAAAAGCAAATCTCCAATACAAGCTTTACGAGCTTGAAAATAAAATCATCAGTCAGCATAGCTTTGATGGAATTTTAGGAAGTTCAGCTCCCATAAAGGAAGCCATTAACCTGGCCCGCAAAGTGTCGGCTACCGATACCACGGTGCTGCTGCTGGGCGAAACAGGTACCGGTAAAGAAGTTTTTGCGCAGTGCATTCATTATAACAGTCCCCGTAAAAACAAAAGCTTTGTGGCAGTAAATTGTAGCGCGTTTTCGCCTGAGTTGCTGGAAAGCGAACTGTTTGGCTACCGGGCGGGAGCCTTTACCGGCGCGCAAAAAGATAAAAAAGGCCTGGTGGAAGAAGCCGACGGCGGCACCTT
>JBDUDE010000685.1:0-3157 GCA_040003105.1 Mucilaginibacter sp.
GATACCTGTACCAGCACTTCGTCGGCAACGCCGGCGGCTACCAGGTTTTTAGCAATGTGGCGGGTTGCATAAGCCGCAGAGCGGTCGACTTTTGAAGGGTCTTTACCCGAAAATGCACCACCGCCGTGTGCGCCTTTACCACCATAGGTATCCACAATGATTTTGCGGCCGGTTAAGCCGGTATCGCCATGCGGACCGCCAATAACAAACTTGCCGGTAGGGTTAATATGGTATTTAATAGCATCACCAAAAAAGTGTGCGTATTTTTCGTATTTGGCCTTTACGCGCGGGATAAGGATGCTGATGATATCACTGCTGATTTTGGCCAGCATTGCTTTTTCCTCGTCAAAATCATCGTGCTGGGTTGAAATTACGATAGCATCAATGCGGATAGGCTGGTTATTGTCATCATACTCCAGCGTTACCTGCGATTTTGCATCGGGGCGCAAATATTTGATGTCGCTGTTTTCGCGGCGGATTGCGGCAAGTTCAATTAACAAAGCATGCGCGATATCCAAAGCTAAAGGCATATAGTTGTCGGTCTCTTTGGTGGCATAGCCAAACATCATACCCTGGTCGCCGGCGCCCTGCTCTTCTTTGGCTGTACGGTCGACGCCCTGGTTAATATCAGGCGACTGCTCATGGATAGCCGAAAGCACACCGCACGAACTGCCATCAAACATGTATTCGCCTTTCGTGTAGCCAATTTTGTTGATTACCTCGCGGGCAATTTTCTGTACATCAAGATAGGCTTTTGATTTTACCTCGCCGGCTAAAAAAACCTGGCCGGTAGTAACTAAAGTTTCGCAGGCAACCTTTGATTCGGGGTCGAACGCTAAAAAGTGGTCAATCAAAGCATCCGATATCTGGTCGGCAACTTTATCCGGGTGTCCTTCTGATACGGACTCTGATGTGAATAAATATGACATGTTTTTATGTATAATTAAATTCTCCGTAGAGACGCAATATTTTGCGTCTCAGAATATGTATTTCGAAATAAAAAGATTTAAAGGATTGAAGTAAAAAGAAGCATGGTATTAGCACTTTTTTACGTGGTTGCAATCCGGTAGTCGCCTGTCGGTATAACGGGGACAAGCAATTAAATCAGTCCACTTTCCGGGGCGAAATTAAAACAATTTTTACAAAGCGGAAAATAGATTTACTTTTGCCGCAATAATCATATATAGTTGGAACGGAAAGCGTTATTTATAATAAACCCAATATCTGGCGGGAAGAAAAAGGACGGCGTTCCGGAACTCATCGAAAAACACCTGGATAAGAGCTTGCTTAAGCCCGTAATTGTTTTTACCGATGGTGTGGCACATGCCAAACAAATAGCACAAGAGGCGGCGGGCAAGTTTGACATCGTAGTGGCGGTTGGCGGCGATGGTACGGTAAACGAGGTGGCATCGGCAATTGTGGGAAGCAATGCCACGCTGGGGATAGTGCCTTTTGGCTCGGGTAATGGCCTTGCCCGGTTTTTAGGTATCCCGATGGATACGGCAAAGGCAATTGCAACGTTGAGTGCCGGCAGGACCATAACTATGGACTCGGGCCGGGTTAACGGGCAGGCATTTTTTAATATGGCGGGCATGGGTTTCGACGCACATATCAGCGAGGTGTTTTCGCATAACAAAAAGCGCGGGTTTATTACCTACATAAAATCATCAATAAAGGAAGTCATTAACTATAAACCACAACGGTATAACATTAATATTGACGGTAAGGACTACGAGCGCGAAGCATTTATGCTGAGTTTTGCCAATTCGTCGCAATATGGTAATGATGCGCATATCTCGCCCACGGCGTCGGTGCAGGATGGTTTGTTGGATGTTTGCGTAATAAAACCATTCCCGCTATGGCGTTTTTTTGAAATGGGCATACGCATGATGCGCAAAACCACGGATAAAACAAAATATGTGGAGATAATAAAGGGTCAGCGTATTTTGATAAAACGCAGTGAACCAGGCCCGCTGCATCTTGACGGCGAACCACAGATGGCGGGTGTAGATGCCGAGATTGTGTTGGTGCCGCATTCACTGAAGGTGATTGTGGGGAAGGATTTTAAGTAGTTCTGAGTCGAAAGTCTCAAGTATTTGACGAAATCATAACTTTGCCTCCTGACTCAAGACCAAGAAAATGACTAAACATAAATTTACCGGTATAATGTACTCCACCGACCCTGATTTTCAATACCAGCAGGAGGGAGGCGAATCCGCACGGGCGTTACCGCCACAACAGCAAAATCTTAAAATATACCTCGACCGCAAAGGCGGCGGTAAACTGGTTACCAGAATAACCGGCTTTATTGGCCCTGATGCGGATTTGGAAGTCATCGGCAAAAAATTGAAATCAAAATGTGGTGTGGGCGGTTCGGTAAAGGACGGCGAGATATTGATACAGGGCGATTTCAGGGATAAGATTTTGACGATGCTGATTACGGATGGGTTTAAGGCGAAGAAAGCCGGTGGGTAGCGTGCAATTTAAACGGTGATAACCTTGTCATCTTTTAATCCTACTAATCTTAGTTTACGTTAGGGATAGAAGCGGATACCGGCCTGTGATTAAGGCCCTGTGTAGTATGAGCGGATAGCCCGGCCCGCTTCTATCAGCGGGAAACGCCCAATTCCTGATATTTTCTTTAGGGGTGAATTGCATTTGCCCTGGTCATTCGGACATTCCAATAGATAGATTTCTGATAACATGTTGGCGAGAGAGAATTCGATTCGGCCATACGATTTTGTCATTCTGAATGATAGTGAAGAATCTTATACATTTGACAGGTCTAAGTTACACCTATCCGCGTTTATGTCACGCGTAGAAGATTTTTCGCTTCGCTCAAGAAACTGTTCTTTGTTCTGCTCAAAACGACAAAAAAAGTCCGCCTACGCCCCACGTTTAGAACACCGACCACAGAATAAAAAAACATCCAAATCACAAAAATCACCCCTGTAAATTCTACACTTAGTGTATTGAACTTAAAAAGTAATTTTAATATAAACGTTTGATAATTAGTTACTTATTTACTGTGTAAAATATACATTATGTAAATAAATACTCAAATTTACTTGCTTGTTAGCTGGTAAAACCGGTAATTTTGCACGAACCAATTTTACTGTTTTAATGAGAATAACTGCTACCAATTTACCTGATTTGA
>JBDUDE010000407.1:0-3153 GCA_040003105.1 Mucilaginibacter sp.
CGGAAAACAAGTCAAGCTTACTACCATGGTTGACCATAGCTGTCATAACATTTTTGAATTTTATACCAATGATAAAGAATTAAAAAAGGACATTGACGATTTTGCGTTGGAGACACAATACATCGATAAGAAATACGTCAATCTTAATTATCAATCAAATAAAAAATCTATCCTTATTAAGCTAAAGGGCATTGTTGAGCGCGAAGTGGCTGTTTATGATAAAAATCTTAAAACAGAGAGGCACCCATGATTGAGCACGTTATAAAGCTCTTCTGTCTTCTTTTGGTACGGAATACGTATTTAATTAACATTAATACTCATCTCCGGTTTAAACAGCAACGTTTCAGCAACAATACCAGTGATAGTGCCCGCCGCGTCCGAAAGGCTGGCGGGCAGCGTCGCTGTTTTCTCCATATCAGCAATGCCGGCCATCGGCACTAAAACAATAAGCTGTTTAAGACTGCCGCCATCTATTACGTTATACACAATAAAGCTGCTGCCGGTTTTGGCTTTATAATCTGCTATTACCTTTTCAAGCAGCTTTGCACCCCGGTTGATGTCGTTAACGTCGATGGTAAACATGCGCAGCATTTTGGCAGTCAGCAGATTTTTGTCGGCCGGGTCCGAAAACGGGGCCAAAGCTACCTTATAGGCCCTTAAATAATCAGCAAAGGGTTCAGTATGTAACCGGTTGTCAGCGCCATCGCCTGCGGGGTTTACCGAGTGATTAAAATCATCCCAGGCGTGACTAACCGTAACGTCGATAAACTGGCCGGTGCGCGTGCCCGAAATAATATACCAGCCGTACCAGTTCCAGGTATCGTTATTTGCCTTGTGCCACAGCAGGTGCTGTTTGTAGCCGTTTTCAAAAGAGGCTGCCTGGCCCGGTTTGGGGCTCCATATCGAAAAATGGGCGATGTTGCGGTCCTGCGCCATTGCTGCAGTACCCAGTAGAAAAAAAATAATTGTAAGCAGTTTCATATCTTTCATTTTTTAAAAGCAAAGCTAACCCGCAGTACAAGAACGAAATTGTATAAAAATGAACTGTTATAACGCTGCAAACATATTGCTTATGGCGCGCGTGTTTTCAAAATAGCCGCGCGGCGATGTTTCAATGAGCTGGTGAAATGATTTTATCAAATGCGACTGGTCGTAGTAACCCGACTCATAGGTACATTCGGTAAAGTTTAGCGCAGGCTGATTGATTTTATTGGAGATAAATTGATTTATTTTTAAAATGTTGCACAGGTGCTTCGGGGTAATACCCACATATTTCTTAAATAAATCGCCGTAGTATTTGGTGGTAATTTTATCGGTTTCCCGTATATTATCAATACTTAGCACGCCATTATTGGCGAGGATATGTTTCATTGCCCGGTCTACATATTGATACCCGGGATTATTCAGTGTTTGCACCGCCAGTTTTCCGGTAAGGTACCGCTCAAAGTTTTCAAAAGTTTGCTGTGGGTCGGCAGTAATGCAATTCCAAAACCCGGCGGCATCGGTAACATCGTTTAAAGGCAAAATGCCATCGGTAATATAATTAAGGTGCAGTTGTAAAAAAGGGAACAAAGTATGCGGGTAAAAGCGGATGCCATATAAGGCCGCACCGGAAAACATTTTTATTTGATGACTTTTTAAAGTTTGCCCGGCAATAAACGCGTTGGGTTGTGTAATCCATTGGCTGTTGCCGTGCTCGCGCCTGGCGCTATTGTTGTTTAAATAAAACAATATTTCAATGTGTCCGTCTGGTATAATTTCTTCCTCATAAACATCCTGCTCATTACCAACCTCCATATACCAGAACGACTTCACGAGATGCTGCAGTGTTTTTGGCGTATATGTTTTTATCGATATCATTAATGGAGAGTTGGTGATAATTTACGTTTGTAAAAATACGGAGTGCGCGTTGCAATGCAAAGGTCTTATAAAAACAAGGGTACAAAAAGGCGACCATTATCTGGTGCTTGCAAAACCGTGCGGGAACGGTAACCAAAAAAGGCACCCATAACTGAGTGCCTTTCAAAATTCTTATTCTCCTTCAGCGGAGGGTAAGGGGCAATTACGCCTCTTCTGCTTCCAAAGCCATTTGCTCGTCAACCAATATACGGCCGCAATGTTCGCAAACGATTATTTTTTTACGCTGACGGATGTCCGACTGGCGCTGTGGCGGAATCTGGTTGAAACAGCCAGAGCATGAATCGCGCTGGATGGTTACTACTGCAAGGCCATTTTTTGCATTCTGGCGCAGGCGGTTGTAAGCAATCAGTAAACGCTCATCGATGTTAACAATGGCTTTATCAGCCTCGGTGGTTAACTCGTTTTCGTCTTTCTGTGTTTCAGCAGTGATGGTACCTAACTCCGCTTTCTTGGCGTCAAGGTCGGCTTTGCGGGCCTCCAAATCGGCAAGGGCTTTTTCATAGATACCGGTTTTTGATGCTATCTCGAACCCGAATTCCCTGATTTTTTTCTCACTTACCTGTATATCCAAACCCTGTATTTCAATTTCTTTCGAAATTGCATCATACTCGCGGTTGTTTTTAACCTCGTTAAGCTGGGTTTCGTATTTTTTTGTGTTTGCCTGCGCATCCTTTATCAGGTTTTTGCGGGTAACAATATCATCTTCCAAATCATCCAGCTCGGCTTTAATTTTTTGTATACGGGTTTCAAGACCTGCAACATCATCTTCAAGGTCGGCAACCTCCATTGGCAATTCACCTCTAACCTGGCGAATTTTATCAATTTTTGTGTGGATAGTTTGTAGCTCGTATAAAGCTTTAAGCTTCTGTTCTACGGTTTGTTCCATTAAATAAAATATTTGACGGGGTTTGTATTTACTTCTGTTAAACGGACGGCAAAGTTAGTAAATTTTTTTGTAATAATTTCATACAATAATTGCTGCGTAAATTGCTCACTTTCAAAATGTCCCACGTCGGCAATAAGCACCTTTTCGTCGGCATCAAAAAACTCATGATATTTGTAATCAGCGGTTATAAAAACGTCGGCCCCGGCGGCTATGGCTTGTTTTAATAAAAAGCCGCCGGCTCCGCCGCATACCGCTACTCTTTTAACGCTTTTGCCCGTGTATTCAGTATGGCGGATAACATGGCAATGCATTTTTTCTTTTACATGATATAAAAATGCTTCCTCGGC
>JBDUDE010000711.1:0-3151 GCA_040003105.1 Mucilaginibacter sp.
AAGTAAAGCAACAAACCGCAGAGTTCCCAAAAACCTTGCCGGTTGAAGTATTATTTACAGGCCCAATACCCGCCCAAAGCGAAAAGGAAGTAGTGTTAAGTTAATAGTCCTCAGTCGGAAGTCTATAGTCGAATGCTTGCCTTTTCTGGCTTAGGACTTAGGACTCAAGACTAACGTAAATATTTGAGTTACAGGGCATTTGTTTTATAAGTTAACCCTGGTAAAATAGTAGTCGTCTACCTCAGTATTAAACTGCCCGCTGCTACCCGGATCGGGTAGTTGGCTCTCGTAATGTATGGCAAATTCGGTTTCGGTTAGTTTCGTTATGGTTTCTTCAATCCCTGCACTGCCGTTAATGTACTGTGTAATAACATTGCCCTTGAGGGTGTATTGAAAAGTGTTAAGGCTTGGTGCATCCTTTGCACCCTGCGTCGATTGGTAACCGGTACCATCTTCAAAAAATTGTGTGAAGTCGTATTTGGTGTATGACGTTCTGATGGTTTCGCCTATCTGCACACCGCCTTTAACCAGCTTTAAATTGTGCCTGGTCATTTGCCATTTACCAATCACGGTTATTTTTGCCTTTACATTGGCAGGGTCTTTTTTGCATGCCTGCAAACACCACAATACTGCCGGCAAAATCAGAAGTAAGTATTTGTGCTTCATCACCTTGCGTTTAAAAGATAAATGTAGCAATTGTTTTGTTAAAAATGCTACACGCGGGCCGAATTACATGACAATCGCTTTTAAAAGATATAAGTAGAAGAGGCTTCAGCGGAGCCCCTATTTTAAAACGATTGCCCTGGGTCGAACTAGGCTGGCTCGCACCAATCAGCAATTCTACATGGTAACAACATTTGCTCTTTGGCAATTTCCTGCCGGCATGTATTGCTCAATAAATAAATTAAATAAAATATGGCCCCGCAACAAGCATCAATATTATTCAACAGCAATTTTAAGTCCGATAGTCACATAATTATTAATCAAGGCGGCACAAGCTCGGGTAAAACATTTAGCATACTCCAGGCTTTATTTTGCTTTGCATGCCAGGCGGAACAACCATTGGTAATAACAGTTGTAGGCCAGGACATACCCAACCTTAAAGCAGGCGCCCTGCGCGATGCACAATCCATTTATTACGCATGGCCCCAATTGCAGGCTATGGTAAAAAGCTACAACAAAACCGACCGGATCTTCGAGTTTAATAACGGCACCATTATCGAATTTAAAAGCTACGATAATGCGCAGGATGCGAAGTCGGGCAAGAGGGATTACCTTTTTGTTAACGAAGCAAATGGCATTGCTTACGATGTTTATACCGAGCTGGCGCTGCGTACCCGGCAAAAAATATTTATCGACTATAACCCAAACAGTGCTTTTTGGGTGCACGATAATTTAATGGGCCGGCCCGGCGTACAGGTTATTATATCCGACCATCGGCACAACCCTTTTTTATCGGCCCAAACAAGAGAAAAAATTGAGGCCTTAAAACAGGAGGACGAAGAAAAATGGCGTGTTTATGCACGTGGCTTAACCGGCAAAATAACCGGGCTGATTTTTACCAACTGGTTTGTTTGCGAAAACATTCCCGAAGATGCAAAGCTTGTTGCCGCCGGGCTCGATTTTGGTTTTACCAATGATGAAGCAGGCTTTGTAACGGTTCACCGCCAAAACGGTGAGCTTTGGATTGATGAAATATTGTACGAAACAGGGCTCACCAATACCGACGTCTCTGCCGCGTTGATTGAAAAAGGAATCCGCAAAAGCACAGATATAATAGCCGACAGCGCCGAGCCAAAATCAATTGAAGAGCTTGCCCGCCTGGGCTGGAAAATAACCGGTGCCAAAAAAGGCGCCGACAGCGTAAATTACTCCATCGATATTTTAAAACGCTACCGGCTGAACGTTACCCGACGCAGCGTAAACCTGCGCAACGAACTCGCCCGCTACAAATGGCGTACCGACCGCAATGGCCGAACCCTTAACGAACCGGTAGACACGTGGAACCATCTGATTGACCCGATACGGTACGTGGCCCTCAATAAATTAAGCACAACCAATAAAAATAAACGCAAAAGTTGGCTGCCGTCTAAAGCTTCGGGGGCGAATAAACAGGCAAGCGACTTTTGGGCCATAACAGGCGAATGGAATTATCAATAAAATAAATTTTATAAAGAATGGCATTATTTAAAAAACGAACCACTCTTCCGCCGGTTGGCGGAGGCCGGGTGGCCAAATCACTAACCACAACCACCGGTAAATTAATGGTAAGCATCCCAACCACGCTGGCCGAAGTTACATTGGGCCAAATGATGGCCCTGCAGCAAAACCCCAACCTGGGCGATATAGAAGCCATCAGTATACTTTCTGGTATTCCGGTTGAGCAATTGCAAAACGTGCAAAGTATGGATGACTTCGCCATATTTGGCGAAGCTGTGCTAACCCTGTCACAGCAGATAAATTATCTGTATGATAACGACGCCGTCCCAAAAAAAATCACGTTTTCAAGTGGTAAAACAGTAAACGTTATCAGCAATTTATCGGTTGAGCCGGCCGGGGCGTTCATGGCTGCGAGGGATATTATTGGCGATGAAATAAGCGAACATATTAAGCTTTATGGCGATGAGGACCGGCAGCAAAATTTCAATCCATCGTTAAAAGCCTGCTGCCAGGTGTTGGCCCATTATTTTTACTGCCGCGCAACGGGTAAGCCATACAACGAGTATGAAGCAGAAGAATTTACAGCCGAAATAAAAAAACTTGGGGTAACGGAGGCGCTGCCCATAGCCAAACATTTTTTTACCTGTTATCCCTGCTTATCGGGGCAGAAAACAAACTTCTTTCATCGGTTCCTACGTCGCTTGAACGAAAAGCTGGCATACAGGCATTTGAAAAGTTTAAATACATCAACACCGTAAACTCATTAGCCGGCGGCGATATAACCAAATGGTCATTGGTGCTCAACATGCCTTATGAGCGTGTGCTAACCAAATTGCTGCTAAATAAAACCGAAGCGGAGTATCAAAAACGGTATTCGGAATTGCTTTCAGCGCAGTAGTAATAGTTCATGGACGATAGACCATAGTCTTTTCTGTAGTCAGAAAAACGACAATCAATAATAATCGTCCATAGACGATGGACCATAGACCAT
>JBDUDE010000676.1:0-3149 GCA_040003105.1 Mucilaginibacter sp.
CACCTCTTCGGCGTGTTGCCTTACATTCAGGGCGTTATAAATTGCTGTTACTGCTTCAACTTTTTCTACTGCGTCAAATTGCATTAGGGCTGTCCAGTTATCCAGTTCTGCAACCTGCGGCGGGTTTGCAAGTTCTAACGCTTTTATCTGCAGGTAAGTTTTTTTGTTCGATATAATATCACCGCCAACCTGTTTGCCAAACTTCTCCGGATCGCCGTAAACATCCAGGATGTCATCCTGCAGTTGGAAAGCAAGGCCGACATTTTCACCAAATCCGCTTAACAATTCCGCATCTTTTACATCGGCGCCGCCAATAAGCGCACCAATCTTCAACGCGCCACCCAATACCACCGCTGTTTTAAGGCGAATCATGTTCAAATACTCATCAATATTTACATGGTTCAATTCTTCAAACTCCATATCCAACTGCTGACCTTCGCAGACGCCGACAGCGGTAGTGTTAAATATATCAAGTATGGGACGCAATAGCCGGTCTTCAACCTGCATCATCAGCTTATAGCCCTCCACCAGCATTACATCGCCGGATAGGATGGCCGCATTCTTATTCCAGCGCTCATGTACGGTAGTACTGCCGCGACGCAAGGGCGCATTATCCATAATATCGTCATGCATCAGCGTAAAATTGTGGAATACTTCAATAGCCAACGCAGGTTTGATAGCCGCATCCACATCGCCGCCAAATAAATCGCAGGCCATCAGCAATAATGCAGGCCGCATCCGTTTGCCGCCAAGCGAAAGAATGTAGCTTAATGGCTCATATAATTGTGCAGGATATTCCGGGAAATTCAGCTCTTCTACTGCCTCACTGATAATTTCCTGCAACTCGTGTAGTTTCTTCATTGTTTTTTTGGATTTCACCGATTTGGGGATGATTTCTTTTTTGGGATTACACCGATTTGAGGATGATTACACCGATTGTTTTTAAACCAATCAACTTATTCAACTCAATCCAACTTAATCAACTTACCCCTAATCCTGTACTAATGAAAAATCAATCTGCTTCTTTGTCAAATCGACATTTTTCACTCTTATTTTTACCTCATCGCCAAGTTGGTAAACCTTCTTTTTACGCTGGCCTATGATGGCGTAATTTTTTTCGTCTAAAGTATAAAAGTCGTCGGATATATCACGCAGCCTTATCATGCCTTCACACTTATTCTCGATAATCTCCACATACATGCCCCATTCGGTAACGCCGGATATTACACCACTGAAGATGTTGCCTACCTGGTCGCGCAAGTACTCCGCCTGTTTGTATTTAACCGAGGCGCGTTCAGCATCCGCAGCTTTCTTTTCCATTTGCGAGCTATGCTGGCACAGTTTTTCGTAGTGCTCCTCGTTAGCCGATTGCCCGCCATTGAGGTAGTGAAACAATAACCTGTGCACCATTACATCCGGGTAGCGGCGGATAGGAGAGGTGAAGTGAGTATAATGGTCGAACGCCAGGCCGTAGTGGCTGGAGCTTTTAGTGGTGTAAATCGCCTTAGCCATTGAGCGTATAGCCAGTTGGGTAAGCACGTTCTGCTCCTTTTTGCCTTCCACATCTTCCATTAAATAATTAAGGGATTTTGCGGTTTCTTTATCAGATTTGGTATTTATCCTATACCCAAACTTTGCCGCAAACTGCGCAAAATTAGCCAGCGCATCGGGCTTGGGGGTATCGTGCACGCGGTAAACGAAAGTATATTTATGCTTTCCTTTGCCCATTTTGCTTACATGCTCGGCAACCTTTCGGTTGGCCAGCAGCATAAAGTCTTCTATCAGCTTGTGGGCGTCTTTACGTTCTTTAACATAAACGCCGGTTGGTTTGCCCGTTTCGTCAAGCTTAAATTTTACCTCTGTGGTTTCAAAGCTGATAGCACCATTTTTAAATTTGCGCTCGCGAAGTTTATAAGCCAACGCGTTAAGCTTTAATATTTCCTGGTCAAAATCGCCTGTTTTATTTTCAATAACCTCCTGCACTTCCTCGTAAGTAAAACGCCTGTCAGAGTGGATTACCGTTTTGCCGAACCATTGGTTAATTACATTTGCGTCTTCATCCATTTCGAACACCGCCGCGAAGCAAAGCTTATCTTCTTTTGGCCTTAACGAACATAAACCGTTTGATAAACGTTCGGGCAGCATCGGTATCACCCTATCAACCAAATAAACCGATGTTGCCCGGTCAAGGGCCTCTTTATCCAATGCCGAGTCGGGCATTATGTAATGCGATACATCAGCAATGTGTACGCCAACTTCGTAGTTGCCGTTTTCCAAAACACGGTATGACAGCGCATCGTCAAAATCTTTTGCATCAAAAGGGTCGATGGTAAAGGTGGTTACGTCTCTAAAATCGCGCCTTTTCGCGATTTCTTCCTGGGTGATAACATCTGATATCTCTTCCGAATCATGCTCAACCTCGGCAGGGAATGCCAGCGGGAAACCATACTCGGCAAGGATGGCATTCATTTCCGTATCGTTCTCTCCCTGTGTGCCCAAAATATGCTTGATGCGGCCAATCGGGTTTTTAGCATCAACCGGCCAATCCGTAATTTCAGCAACTGCTTTTATCCCGTTTTTGGCGCCGTTCAGCTCGCTCATCGGGATAAAAATATCGTGCATCATTTTGCGGTCGTCGGGGATGAAAAAAGCGTAGCGCTCCGATAGTTTTACGATACCTGTAAATTCCATTTTGGCGCGCTGCAATATTTCAATTACTTCGCCTTCTTTGTTTTTACCCCTGCTTTTGGCGTAAACGTAAACCTTAACGCGGTCGCCGTTTAACGCAGTGCGTAACTTACGCGGGGCAACAAAAATATCGCTTTCAAATTCATCATCGGTAATTATAAATGCCGAACCATCAGTGGTAAGGTCAACTTTACCTTCAATAAAGGTTTTGAGTTCAAGCAACTGGAATTTACCGTGTGTTATTTCCTTTAGAATACCTTTTTTTGTTTCGTCCTTCAGGACGTTGAATATAATTTCATTCGCTTCAGAATCGCGGATATTTAGCTTTGCTGCAACTTGTTTTGTATTTAACGGCGTGTTGCCGTTTTGTTCAAATATATCAAGCACCAGTTGCGTGAATACTTTATTTATAGATGAACTGTTTTTCTTTTTAGACATAGATAGAATTAATGTATTGCCGC